>JAYTHK010000046.1:0-1952 GCA_043732665.1 Cytophagales bacterium
GGTGCAAGTCGGAACTCTATATTGATCCCTTCTGATTTCAAGTCTGACTATTTTGCTTACAGAGGTATTTCAAAGGCATGTGTATCAGCTTATCTGGAATATGGGATAAACGATCAATTTGCATTTAAATTGATGGTGCACAATAATCAATATGGTTTTCAGGCAAGTACAAAAAGATCGGAAATAACTCAAATTGGGAATACTAAATATTTTTCTGGTGGGACTGAAGAAATTTATTCGGGTTCCTTAAGTTATAGTCTTGAAGGTAAACACCGTTTAAACCTTCTTAGAGAACGTGTCTTTCTAACTCAATCGTTAGGAATTTCATGGATGAATACAGGAAGTAGCTATGCAGAAAAATCAGATGGCCCAACTGTGGGTCTTATGTCCGGAAGTTATAGTCAGGGAACTTTATATTCTCCTATAAATATTAGTCTGTTCAGCATTTGTACCGGCATTGGTTTTGAATTTCGGGTATTAAAAAACAAATACATTACGTTAGATTTTAGATATAGTAGTGGATTAAAAGAAATTGCTCATACCAATAATAGCATTCATGATCCAGATACTACTTATAATCTGAGAATAGGGAATAACGGAACTTTTGCAGCGGTTACAGTCGGGGTGAAGATTCCAATTATAATTTATAAGAAAAAGATTGACACTACTTCCATTATTAATGAAGAAATATCCTATTATGAACCTGCTGCTGAAAAAGAAAAAATAAGCAAAATTGAAAAGAAAGTTGAAACCAGAAGAAACTATTTTTTAACTGGAGTTTCCTTAAGACGATTTAGTAGTGAACATCCTTTGGCCTTCTTGCCAGCCTTTAATTCTTTCCTGCCTTATTTTAATATAGGAGTGAGTGCAAGAGTTTACTATTTCCCTTACACAAAATTAGCGATAGGACTTGTTTCTGAATTTTCTCATAGGAATGAAAAAACAGAAAAAAATACTGTACTAAAAAATACTGTATTAATAGGAGGACCTTCCGTTAGATATTATTTATTAAAATCTTCTTCCACTATTTTTCTTGTCACCACTGTCTCAGCAGGCTTTTACTATCTTAAACACAAGTATCGCGAAATGAAAATAGAATCTGGTATTGGTTTTCAGCAAAGAATAGGCTATAAATTTAGCTTTGAAACAAATGCAACTATTTTTAAAAGCATTTTTGACGATACAGGATACAACGTATACGCAGGGTTAAATTATTATTTATCAAAAAAATAAAAGATAAATATGAAATTATTGTTCAAATTAATTTTCTTAACGATCATATCAGTAAACATAGGTTTTTCGCAAACTTCCCTGATCAAACTTACAGCTAAAAAGAAGTACAGTACAGTGTCTTATATTGACGGAGATACTACATTGTCTATTCCTGTAGACTTTAAAATACCCAATGAACTAAATGTAACTCAAGGAGAAGCTGGGTCACATAAAGCTAAGTTCTCATACAGACGACCTAATGGGGAAATTGTAGAATTGATTTACAAAGGAGATGATGATGATGAACATAAAAACCACTCTAGCATTGTAAATAAATCTAATTATGTATTTGAGAGTTCTTCGAAATATGGAATTAAACCTGGAGTTCATGTAACTGCAAATCGAATGGGCCTGCATATAATAGATGGAGAGAAACATGCAGGTACAACTGTAGTTGTATTGTCTATCGAATCTACCAATCAATTTGGAGTTCAAAAATGTCCTAATGGCACAGTACGTTTATATTTCTATTCTGATGTTCCAATTACAAATGTTACTTGGAAAACTGCAAGTACTTCTTATTCATCTGTTTCTTACTATGCGGGTGCTCCTTCTTTTTCCTATAGATCAGAAATATATCTACCTTTCTACAACGGGCCATATAGTATTGTAGCAAATTTATCGGATGGTTCCAGCGCAACTAAATCACCTGTAACTGAAACCACGTCTACCGCTCCTAT
>JAYTHK010000047.1:0-1947 GCA_043732665.1 Cytophagales bacterium
CGGCTTGTTTTGCCTTATGTCGTGTTGTTTTATTCTAATAGGACACTGGCTAAGATGGATGGTTATTATGGTCATGTTGACGATATAGATTTATCGCTATACCGTGGAGCCTATGTTATTAATAATATATATATAAATAAAGTGGATTCTGTTTCGAAAAAACAGACAGAGTTTTTCAAATCTCCAGCTATTGATTTATCGATAGAATGGAGAGCGCTTATTCATGGTCGAATGGTAGGTATAATAGTTTTCAATTCACCGAAATTAATTTTTACAAAAAATAAAGTTGAATTTAATGATGTAAAAAAAGACACTGCTGGTTTTTTAAGTCTTTTAGATAATTTCATGCCTTTAAAATTAAATCGTTTTGAGATCAACAATGGTGCAATTCATTATATCGATAAATCTTCTAGTCCAAATCTAGATATAGCTTTAAAGCATGCACATATTCTTGCATTAAACCTTTCGAACGTAGTTGATAAAGAAGTTGAATTGCCTTCTCTCGTCACTGGTGAGGCTTCTGCATATGCGGGTAAGTTGACCTTTGATATGAAATTAGATGCATTCGCTCCTGCTGCTACATTTGATTTGAATTTGGAAATGAAAAATGCAAATCTTGCTTTATTAAATGACTTTTTTAGAGCGTACGGGAAGTTTGATGTAAACAGTGGAACAATAGGGCTATATATGGAAATGGCTGCCAAGGGGGGTAAATTTGTAGGTTATGTAAAACCAGTAATTAGAGATTTAGATGTTATGGGTCCTAAAGACAGCAACGATACTTTTTTTCATAGAGTGTTCGAATCTGCTATAGGTTTTGCTGGTGTTGTTCTTAAGAATCAACGGAAGGATCAAATAGCGACAAGGGTTCATATAGAAGGAAAATTTGATGACCCAAAGATAAACACCATGGATGCCATTTGGGAAATAGTTAAGAATGCTTTTATACAAGCGATTATCCCGAACCTTGATAACGATATAAACATCAATTCAGTGGCAGATAAGCCAGAGCATAAGAATAATTTGTTACGTAAAATTTTCTCTCATAAAAAGAAAAAAGAAAAAAGAAAATAATTTTCAATCTAGTACTTGGGTACTCTTTTTTGTGTTCTTTGCGTTTAAATTTTATCTGGGTTTTAAATGCAAAGGGCACGAAGGTTTCGTAAAGAACGCAAATTATTATTTTATCTTTCCAATAATAAATCGTCAAACGCTCACTAGTTTACTATTTTTATTTTTAACAGGCAGTACTCAATAATAACCTGTGAATATTGTAACATAATTTCAGAATAAAGTAATGTTTTCAACGGCAAAGTCAAACATCTTTGTGCAAACAATTTAACTACTTAGAAACATGAAAAAAATAATTTTATCCATTGCATTTAGTTGCATTTTGGCTCTTGGCATTCAAGCGCAACAAGGATTATACTTAGGCGCTGGTTTCGGTTACGGCTTCAGAGCAGGCAGTACCGTAATAGGTTCAAACGCAAACGTTGACGGAAGTTTTAAGATTGTTAAGGGAAGTCTTGGAGCAGGAGTAGTTCCAAATCTTATTGTTGGCTATTTGTTTACAAAGAGCATAGGTGCTGAACTTATGATGGGCTATTTAATAGGAACAAAAACGGGAGTAACAGATAATAATGGAAATAACCGAGGCTTCAGTGATTACCATGCGAATTCTTTTTATTTGAATCCGTCTATTGTAATTCGGGCAAATACTGAAAGCAAATTAGTGCCTTACGCAAAACTTGGCTTGTTCTTGGGATTAGCAAATTCTGGTACAGATAAATCGGAGACAGATAATTATAATGGAGCACAACAATTAATGCAGACAAACGCAGGCAAGTTTCAATACAAAGGAGGCATTTCTACAGGACTTACTTCAGCCTTTGGATTGGATATTATGTTGTCTGATAAATTTGCAGTATTTGGTGAAATCACAGGCAG
>JAYTHK010000048.1:0-19220 GCA_043732665.1 Cytophagales bacterium
TCTTCGGAGCTTCTTGGCGTATCCTCGGCGATCTCGATTCCGTATTTTTTGGCAAAATACTTCATGGCTTCCAAGTACGAGAGACCTTCTAGTTCCTGAACAAACGTTATCGAATCTCCAGATTTTCCGCAGCCAAAACATTTAAAAATTCCCTTGGCAGGATTTACAGCAAACGAAGGACTTTTTTCATTGTGAAAAGGACAGCATGCCCAAAAATTCAATCCTTTCCTTTTCAAAGACACGAAATCGCCCACCACCTCGACAATGTCGATTTGTTGATGTATACGATCTATAGTTTCATTTGAAAGGCGCATTTGACAGTGTAAAGATAAGGGGAATGAGGGAAGAATATTCACATAATTAGTAACACTAATTTGTGGATAAAATACTGTACAGACGCATCATAATGTATCTCTACCAATAAGGACTGCAAATGCTAGATTATAGAGAAAGTTGCCGTAGGCAAAAATTGTAACGTTTACGTAGCAGATTAATAATAGCATCCGTAAAATAAGCATATTAAGAAAATCACTCCAAGAGTTGATATTACCACGGTTGCTTGTTCAAGTATAGAAAAATTCATGAATCAAATTTATCTTGTCAGGTTTTCGTTCCTTGTGGGCTGGCGGCAGACTCAAAAGGAACTGTTTACCTATCGGACTATAGCGGTCAATGCGTTCATAAGATTAAGTGTGAGTAGGTAGAAAAAAAGTAAAAGGTAAGACGTATTCTATTTTATATCAGAAAAAATCTCTTGTACTTCGTATCTATTTTATTACTTTAGTTCTAACTAATAATTGTATTAACCAAATAGAGAGATTCAGAAGGACAATTTAAATCTATCTCTCTATTTATTCCTCACATTTTCACTGCTCAATAAATTCAACTATGAAACGCTCAATCTACTATTTACCTTTTTTTCTTATTCTTCTTATAAATAATAAGAGTCTTGGGCAGGACAATACGAATAAACTTTATGAATCGGACTCTCTAAAATATGGCCCTGGTAGAGTATATTATAAAACCGACAAACCAGCTTCTTTTCCTGGAGGTAAAGAACAATTATCTGAATTTTTCAAACTAAAATTTGATGCTAATGCAGAGCCTCCTTCTTCTACTGGTGGTGCAAAAGAAGGCAAGGTATCCGCCCATTTTATTGTAGAACCAAATGGGAAAGTGAAATATGTAGAGATTACACAACACTATACAAATGCTTACGATGAAGAAATGGTAAATACATTGCTAACCATGCCAAAATGGGAGCCTGCAATGCTAAATGGTAAACCTGTACGATCATTTGCGAAGTATAGTTACGCACTTACTTTTTACATGAGATAAATTCAAAATATTGTAGAATATACCTTTTTATTTTTTGCGGCTTTGTATGAAAATATTTCGCATAGCCCAAAAACCGAAAGTAAGATCAATGTTTTAATCTTACTTTCGGTTTTTAAGCACTAAATAAATACTTAGCTAACCATTCCTCCATTAGAAACAATCGCAGAAGGTGCGACAAAAGATAGTTTTCCATCTTTATCCTCCGCCATCAAAATCATTCCTTGTGATTGAATTCCTTTAATATCTCTTGGTGCCAGGTTTGCCAACAAACATACTTGCTGCCCTATTACTTTTTCAGGATCGTAAAACTCTGCTATACCACTTACTACAATACGCTGATCAAGACCTGTATCTAGTTTTAACTTTAAAAGTTTTTTTGTTTTCGGTATACGTTCTGCCTCGATAATCGTGGCAATACGAATATCCATCTTTGTGAAGTCGTCGTAGGATACCGCATCTTTTGCAGGAGCAAGTACTGTGTTTGCAAGTTCGTTTGCTTTTTTGGATGCTTCCAGTTTTTGAATTTGGGCTTCGATCGTTGCGTCTTCGATTTTACTAAATAAAATTTCACCTGCATTGATTTGATGACCAGCTTCTATAAGATCTGCTCTACCTGCTTCTTTCCATAAATATTTGGGCATATTCAACATCGCTATAAGTTTCTCTGAAGTAAAAGGCAAAAAAGGCTCTCCCACGATAGATAAATTTGCTGTTATCTGTGCACTAATATTTATGATTGTTTTTACTCTTTCAATATCGGTTTTTACCAATTTCCATGGTTCCGTCTCCGCAAGGTATTTATTTCCCAAACGAGCTAGTTCCATCATAAAAGTTTGAGACTCTCTAAAACGATATTGCTCAATAGAAGCTGCTATCTTTGAAGGAAGTTCTTTCAGTGTTTCTATTACTTGTTTGTCTAAGTCTGACAGTGCGCCTAGAGCAGGTATTTTTCCATCAAAATTTTTGTGCGTTAATACAATTACTCTATTTACAAAATTGCCAAAAATATCTGCCAGTTCGGAGTTATTTCTCGTCTGAAAATCTTTCCACGTAAAATCATTGTCCTTGGTCTCTGGCGCATTTGCGCATAACGCATAACGAAGAATATCTTGTTTGCCCGGAAACTCTTCCAAATATTCGTGCAACCAAACCGCCCAATTTCTAGAAGTAGAAATTTTATCACCTTCCAAATTCATAAATTCATTCGCAGGCACATTATCGGGAAGTATATAACTACCATCGGCAATCAACATCGCAGGGAAAATAATACAATGAAATACAATATTATCTTTTCCTATAAAATGTACAAGTTTCGTTTTGTCGTCTTTCCAATATTTTTCCCAATCTTCCGCTTTACTAGTTTTGAACGTAGAACGGTTGTAGATGTATTCCTTTTTATCTTTTTCTAAATTGTAATTGGAGAAAAACTCTTTTGTAAAGGTGATGTAACCAATTGGTGCATCAAACCAAACATAGAGTACTTTTCCATCGGTATCTTTCAAGGGTACTTTCACTCCCCATTCCAAATCACGAGTCATGGCACGTGGCAGAAGGCCCTGTTTCAACCAAGACTGGCATTGACCTGAAACATTTGTTTTCCATTCTGGATGGGAATTTACATACACTTCAATTTGGGGCTGCATTTTATCGAGTGGCAAATACCAGTTTTTCGTTTTCTTCAAAACAGGTTTTGCACCGCTCAACATCGAATGAGGATTAATAAGCTCCAATGGACTCAATGTACTTCCACATTTTTCACATTGATCGCCGTACGCTTTTTCATTTCCACAGTTTGGACAAGTACCAACAATATAACGGTCAGACAAGAACTGTCCAGCAGTTTCATCAAAATATTGCTCGGTAATTTCTTCGTTGAAGTAGTTTTTATTATAAAGATTTAAAAAATAATCTTGGGAAACTTTATGATGTTCTTCTTTACTGGTACGAGAATAAATATCAAAAGAAATTCCGAAATCCTCAAACGCAGCTTTTATCTGTTTGTAATATTTGTCGACGACTTGCTGAGGCGTAATGCCTTCGTTTTTTGCTTTGATGGTAATAGGCACGCCGTGTTCGTCCGTGCCACTTACAAATACTACATCCTTCTCTTTAGAACGGAGATAACGCACGTAGATGTCAGCAGGAAGATAGCAACCCGCCAAGTGACCTATATGAATAGGGCCATTAGCATAAATAAGAGCTGCAGTAACGGTATATCTTTGGGGATCTTTGATCATCGTAAAGTCTTTGATAAATTAATTTCAAGACTGCAAAGGTAATAGAATTGAGTCTATTTATACAATAGAGCCAGTGAATCAATATATAAGCCTACAAACTGAATTATTTAGTTATAATATAGTTTCAACCTTTTTTTAATCTATAGGTCATTCTAATTACGAACTCCCTTCCCAGTCCAGGCATTGGAGCCAAACCAGGATTATTGGGGACTCCGTAAGGTTGGGCGTAGAAATTACTTTGATTCAATAAATTAAATGCCATCAATTGTATATCAAGCCCTTTTATGATATTGTCTGCACCTAAGCTCAGGTTTATCATTGTAATAGCGGGCAATATCTGTTGCACCATATTGGAATCTGTAGCAGAAACAGTTTTAGTATAAGCCGTTTTCTCTGATAAAAATGTTACGAAAGGCGCTATATAGCACTTCTTAAAAAACTTGAAATTCGCCAACAAGCTTATCTTATTTTGAGGAATTCCTAAATTCTGGTTCGGATTATTTTGAACACTATACAACGTAACTTTATTAATTCCATTGGAAGTATAATAAGAATAGTTAACTGCAACAAACCACTTCGGCATTTGGTATCTATATTCTGCTTCTATTCCCTTTGTACCTGCTTGATTAAAATTTCCATACGCACCAAACGGCACTTTGGGAGGTACGTAATATACAATGGGATTTGAAATTTTGATATAAAATAAATTAGCAGATAAGATCATGTGGTCTCCTAATTTATAGCCCGCTTCTAGCTCATAAACATTCGTAATTTCTGGAATAAGTTTTTGATTTGTTTGCAAATCTCCAATCGTAGGAGTTCTAAAAGCTCTATTGTACAATATTTTAATATGAAAATCTCCAAACGATCTGGTCAATCCAATCCTTGGGGCAAAAGCAGATCCAAACAATTGATGGTCAATAATTTTAAACCCAGCCGTAAAATTTACAATTTTGGTTTTCACTAAACCTTGTGCATAAGAAGATAATGTTCGGTATCCTACACTCTGGTTATTATTAAAATTAAAAGTCGAATCCTGAGGTCTCGTATTTATGGCATAATCATAAAAACATTCTGCACCAGCAATTATATTTATATTATCATTCCAATCGCAATTAGCATGTAAGCCTCCCGTTGTTCTGTTAAAATTTACTACGTATGGAGGGCCTATATTTGTGTCCGTTGTTGCATAAGGCTGAAAAAAATTACTGTTTAATTTGGGTGTAAGGGTAAGCTTGGTAGAAAGTTTAAAGTCGTACTTCAATTCATTTACCCAAGTACCATAATTTATTTTTACACCATACCCAGGATTGGTTGAATAATTGGCTAAAGTGGTCATATTATATTGTTCGGCAATAGATCGAAAAGAGAGTCCTTTATATTTTACACCAAGATTGAATTGAGTAGTATTCAAATTGGAATTGCCTTTCATGGAAGCACTTCTTCCATAAATGTCTGTATAGTTGGCATTGCTTCTTTGCCCGTTGCTCACATAAGCTGCGAGGGAAATTTTCACTCCATTAAAGTCTTTTCCTCCTGAGACGCTTATATTTCTGCGACCATAAGTATTGGACAGTTGGCCATAGGTTCCTGCCACTTGTATTCCATTTAAATCTTCCGACCCTTTCGTAATAATACTAATAACGCCAAGCTCCGCATAGCCTCCATAAATGCTTGATCCAGGACCACGAATAATTTCAACCCTTTTGATTTGACTTATATCAAATCTATTCCCAAGATAATTTGTAGCAAAATCGATCTCGTTCATTTCTTGCCCGTCTACCAATAATAAGATCTTACCTTCATCTCCCCAGTTCCCTCTCATTGACCAACTCACCACACCTGTAACATCTAGGTTAAATGTCACGCCTGGTAATAAACGAAGTATATCCAATAAATCTCTAGCGCCTATACTTTTGATATCTTGTGCTGTAATAACGGAAACAATAGCTGGAGTTTCTTTTTGCGTCATTGCCTTCTTAGAAGCTACTGTAATCTTTATTCCTATCAAATCCTCGATAGACATATTTTCAAGCATTAGAGAAGTTGAATCTCTTCTAACAGCAGATGTTTGAGCAACTACTTGTAGTTCAAAAAAAATAAAGCTGATGAGCACTAGTGTTATTTTTTTCATCGTTTCTTATCTTGGAATTATTTTTTTGTTTAGGACGCTTAGCTTTAAGCATAGGTTAAACTCAATATTATTGACTACTCTACCATTTTATTATTTTCTAAAATAGGCCTTAAAAATACTACCCGAGTAAGGTTTACTTTCAAGCTCTATTTTTCCGCCCATCATTTCTAGTTGTATTTTTACCATGTATAACCCCAATCCCTTGCCTGCAACATGGGTATGAAACCGCTTATAAAGTCCAAATAATTTATCTTTGTACCTTTCTACATCTATCCCAATACCATTATCCGCAATTGTCAACAAAATATACTCTCCTGAATATTCTGTTGACAATTTAATTTCGGGAAGGGTACCTGGTTTACTATATTTAATAGCGTTACTAATCAGATTGTATAAAATACTTTCGAAATAAAGCCGAATTGTATCTACCTCACTAACCGCCTCAAAATTGTAGTGTATCTGGACATTTTTCTCCACAATTTCATTTTCAAGCCTAACTAATATTTTATTAATAATCTCCTCAAATCCAACCTTTACAAATTCTTGCTTCACGCCTTTTTGAATCTCGAGTACTTCATTCAAATCATGTATAATCAAATCAAGGTCTTTGGTTACTTCCACCATTTTATCCAGAAGTAAATTATTTTCATCGTCTATCGCTTTCTTATTTAAAACATTGGCAAGTCCTAAAATCCTAGCGATTGGCCCTCTGAGATTGTGTGATACAACAAAGCCAAATTGCTCTAGTTGATTATTATTTTCCTTTAGTCTGGTATTACTATTAATAAGATCTTCTGTACGAACATTGACCATACTTTCAAGATTTAGATTATAGGCTTTCAATTCTTCATTCTGATCTGCTATAGTGTGTTTTGCTTTTTCAAGTTCCTTAAACTGTAACTCCAGATTATCACGATGCACATTAATCTCTTCGTTCGTTTGCGAAAGCTCTTCGTTTACCTGCGATAGTTCACTATTTACACTGTACAAAGCTTCATTCTGCTGAACAATCTGCTCATTATTATTTTTAATGATCTCATTCTGCTTCTCTAATAAATAGTTATTTTTTTTCTGTTTCCAAAAAAACCAAAAAGTACTTACTACTGCAAATACCAAAAGACTAAGCACTCCTATTGTATATTTTTTTATCTCCGCTTCTTCCGCCAATTTTTGCTCCCGTACCTGTTTCTCCAATTCAAGTAATTTATTTTCACGGGATTGTTTTTCAATAGTAAGTAACTGCAATTCCTCGTTTTTTTCCAATGAAGCTATTTCATTTTCCTGTTTTAAACTCGTAGCTTTTTGTCCTGCAATCTCAAGCAACTGAGCAATCCTTTGTTTATCGAGCGCTTGATTTTTAATCATCACAAGATGCAAGTCTTGCATTTGTTTCAGTAACTCAATTTCTTTTGATTGAATAATTAATTCTTTTTCTTTTTTTTCCTTTTCAAGTTCAGAATTGCGATACGTAAACTCCTTCGATTCCCTCTCCGACTGAATCGTCCTGATTTCATTTTCCTTCTGTTCAATTTCTATCTGCTGCTCCAGCACCAATAAATTTTGTTTCTGTTCTTTTTCTATAAATCGATCTTTTGCCTTATTATATAAATCGTTATAAAGTTTAAACTCGCTGATATTTTTCTTGCGTAACAACCACTCACAATAAATTCGATAGCTGGCTATTTGTACTTCTTCGTATTTAGGCTCGTCTTTGGCTTGCTCCAATATTTTCATTGCCCTTGATACTTTTTCTTTAGCACCGATGTAATCCTCCACAATCATATCTTTGGCAGCCATATAATTCAATATATTGGCAACCTCTACATTCTTATTCTGTTTTTCTCTTATCTGAAGCGCCTTGTTAATATAGAGCGTTGCCTCTTCCATTTCACCAGAAACTGTATAAGTGAGGCCTATGTTTAAGAGAATATCAGCAAGATCATTTTCATTTATCTCTGGATTTTCTTCATCAATCATTGCCCTGCATTTAGAAAAATACTCTTTCGATTTTTTAAAATCGCCTGTCTTATTGTAAAACGAACCCAGATTATTATATACAGAGGCTATTCCTGCGTTATTGGTAATAGACGAATATTCAGGAAGCAATAATAGAGAGTATTTAATTGCACCTTTATAGTTGTTATTCAACACAGAAAGATTGGCCAATTTTTCTAACGCAATAACAACCTCCCTGCTCTCTTTTTTATTCTTTTTATCCTCCAACACTTCCTTCCAATAGTTTATAGCTTCCTCATATTCATGAAGCTCTTCGAAACAGAATGCCGCGCTTTTTAGAATAAAATTTTTATCTGTATAACTTTTTCCATATTGATATTTAGTAAGTGCTTCTTTGTAATAGCCGAGTGCTTTCCGAAATGCATGAAGGTTTTGGTAGTTCAATCCCAGTTTAACTAATAGGCTAACTTTAACAGTAGAATCTTCGGTATTATTGTATTCAGAAATAATATCCTGAATAGTCTGTGCTTTTGATTGATAAAAAGCCTGAAAAAGAATAAACAACATCAATAAATACCTCATTTTTTATTCAAAAGGGAGAAAGTGGTAGTACTAAATTCTATTTTTACGCAAAACTTCTATTCAAAGATATTCAACTTATTCTTCGAAGAAACCATTTTATCTTAAATAGCTACTATTCAAGGCAAAATAACTATAAAATACTATAATTTATAAATTAAATTTTAATGTGCGAAGATCTAAGATCTTTATTTTTCATAATTATTTATATGAAAAATGCAATTTATTGAAAATTACTACTATTTAGTAATTTAGATTTAACAGCAATAGCCATTTATAACAATAGTTTTTTGTACCTTTGCCCCTTGAAAATTTAAGTTTATTATGGAAAGCATTAGAAACATTGCCATTATTGCACACGTTGACCACGGTAAAACTACGCTGGTAGACAAGATCATTCACGCATCAAAATTATTCAGAGAGAATCAACAATTTGACGACCTTATCTTGGATAATAACGATCTGGAAAGAGAAAGAGGAATTACCATTCTTGCTAAGAACGTATCTGTTCGTTATAAAAATGTTAAAATTAATATCATTGACACTCCTGGTCACGCCGACTTTGGCGGTGAAGTAGAGCGTGTATTGAAAATGGCAGACGGCGTAGTGCTGTTGGTGGATGCTTTTGAAGGTCCAATGCCACAAACAAGATTCGTGCTTGGAAAAGCAATCGGTCTTGGTTTGAAACCAATTGTATTGGTAAATAAAGTAGACAAAGAAAACTGTAGACCTGACGAAGTTCAGGAATCTGTATTTGATCTTATGTTTAACCTTGGCGCTACCGAAGATCAATTAGACTTCGTTACTGTTTACGGTTCTTCAAAACAAGGTTGGATGGGTCCAGATTGGAAAACTCCTACTACTGATATTACTTATTTATTAGATACTGTTCTTTCAGAAATTCCTCCTGCTAAAATCACAGAAGGAACTGTTCAGATGCAAATCACATCCTTAGATTATTCTTCTTTCGTAGGAAGAATTGCTATTGGACGTGTATTGAGAGGTGAATTAAAAGAAGGTGCTACCGTTGCGCTTTGTAAAGGGGATGGTACTTTCAAAAAAAATAAAATAAAAGAGCTTCAGGTATTTGAAGGATTAGGAAGAGTAAAAGTACCTTCTGTAAATGCGGGTGATATTTGTGCGGTGATGGGTATTGAAGATTTCGAGATCGGAGATACGATTGCAGACATCGACAATCCTGAAGCAATCAAAAGAATCGCAGTAGACGAACCTACTATGAATATGTTGTTTACCATCAACAACTCTCCTTTCTACGGACGTGATGGTAAATTTGTAACGTCTCGTCACTTACGTGATCGTTTGATGAAAGAGATTGAAAAAAATCTTGCGCTTAGAGTGAAAGAAACAGACAGTGAAGATAAATTCATGGTATTTGGCCGTGGTATTCTCCACTTATCCGTTCTTATCGAAACAATGAGAAGAGAAGGATACGAATTACAAGTAGGACAGCCACAAGTAATTTTCAAAGAAATAGACGGCCAACGTTGCGAGCCTATAGAAACAATGTTCGTAGACGTACCTGAATCAACTGCTGGTAAAGTAATCGAACTTGCTACGCAAAGAAAAGGCGAGCTTTTGGTAATGGAACCAAAAGGTGATTTACAACACTTAGAATTTAACATCCCATCAAGAGGTATTATTGGTCTTCGTAACCAGGTATTGACTGCCACTCAAGGGGAAGCAATCATGAACCACCGTTTCAAGGCTTACGAACCATACAAAGGTACAATCCCAGGTAGAACTTCTGGCTCTATCATCTCTGGTGAAACTGGTGATACAACCGCTTACGCTATCGACAAACTTCAAGACAGAGGTAATTTCTTTGTTGATCCAGGTGAAGAAGTGTATATGGGCCAGGTAATAGGCGAGCATACTCGTGGAAACGACCTTACTGTAAACGTTATGAAAGGTAAAAAATTAACCAATATGCGTGCTTCTGGTACGGACGACAACGTTAAGATCGTCCCTAAAGTACAATTCTCTTTAGAAGAATGTATGGAATATATCCAAAAAGACGAGCTTCTTGAAATCACACCTAAGGCATTGCGTATGCGTAAAATGTGGTTGGAAGAAAGCGAACGTAACAGAATGGGTAAAAAATCAGAAGAAATGGCTTAAATTAGAGTACAAAGATTAGACATTAGAGTTTAGAGTCAACATCTAAATTCTAATGTCTAAAATCTAATTTCTAAAGTCTATAAATGGTTTCATTAACAGCATTAATAGGATACATCGCCGCGGTACTCACTACCGTGGCTTTTGTGCCTCAGGTGGTATTGGTTTATAAAACAAAAGACACAAATTCTATTTCGCTCCTAATGTTCGTATTTTTTAGCTTCGGGCTGATTAGCTGGGCAACTTATGGTATTCTTTTAAATCAACTTCCTATTATTATAGCAAACGGCACTACACTTATCCTCTCTCTTTATATCTTATATATGAAGGCTACAGAAAATAAGAGGAAATAGTATTGCTATTTGATGTCAGTTTCGTAGGTTTCACTTCTGCTTTTCAGTTGTAACTCATGAGCGAAAGAACATTTCATTTCTTCCAGCACAAACACGCTATCCTTCACTATTCTATCTATGGGACAGGTGCTAAGCCGTTATTATGCTTTCATGGTTTCGGGTTTACTGGAGAGTCTTTTTTTGAATTAGAAAAAAAATTGTCTACCGAATACACGATATACAATTTTGACCTTTTTTTTCATGGAAAAAGCGAATGGAAAAACAAAAACAACCCAATCTCAACAGTATTTTTAACAACGTTAATCGGTGAATTCAACAAAGAAAAAAACATATCAACCTTTTCCTTATTGGGATACAGCATAGGTGCAAAATTCGTATGGACTATTACTAACTCTTTTCCCGATAAGGTCAAAGAAATTATAGTCCTTGCTCCTGACGGCATTTCAACTCAATTTTGGTATCGCCTGGCTACCGGATCTGCTATCACCAGAAGCCTCTTCAGACTATTTCTTTCGCATAAAAAATACAGTACTTTTTTTTTAAAGACAATGCGTTTTTTAAAGTTAGCACTACCTGCTACACTTCGATTTGTCGAAAGCCAATTGCAAGCAAAAGAACAACGAGACAGAGTATATGAGACATGGGTAGTTTTTAGAAAATTAAAAGTAGATTGTACATATCTGGCAAACAAGATCAATCAAAAAAATATTAGTGTAACTATTTACCTAGGAGGACAAGATAAAATCATTACGCCTCAATCGATTAGAACACTAACAGAAAAAATCAACAAGAAAGAGGTAATAGTATTAGAAGCCGGACATTCTGATTTGATATCAAAAATGGTTGACTACATTAGTTACTCTTCAAAATAGCCGAATACGCATCCGAGTTAACGGTGTCAAGGTCTCTCAACAAATCAAGTAATTGATTTTTCATCTCCGCTGATGCTTTTGAAAAAATCTGTATAATCTCCTGTTTCTTTGCCAGAAAAAAACTACCGTTAAGAATCGAAACAGATACCGCCTGACGAGTAGTTTTTATTTTTTGCAAAACTTCAATAATTTTGCCTCTCGCTGCATCTGGATTATCCATGAATTTATCCATTGCTTCGCGGTGATAGGTATACATGCCTTCACGAAAAGGGATAAATTGCTGATTATTCAAATTGATAATCAACGACATTCTACTGTTAAACTCAGTACTTTCCCAACCCGTTTTCCCATTTAGCGGCGCAGCCCCTGCCGATTGAGCTGTATAGGCGATAGCATAAGCCTTTTCTATGTATGGACTTCCTCCCATTTTGGAAAAACTATCGTAGTCTAGCGCCAAGGCTATATAGGCATAGAAAGACAACATAGAAGCGATATTTGTGATGTACACATTTTCATTGTAATCCAATGATTGCGACTGAGCAAACTCAAAATCGAAATTTTTATCTATAAATGTAATAATTAACGTTTCGTATGTGGCGCCAAATACTGGGCGTACAAATTGAATCTGCGCTATACTAACGTATGTTCCGACAACAGAACCCGAACCAAGTGTCATCAGAATATTACACTTAATTCTCTCCTGTGGAGAAAATTGATCATTTGTCCACCGACGATTATTTACAAAATTAGTAAGATTGGTTTTTAAATCAGTGGCAAGGGCTAAAGAAATATTCGGCGCTTGCTGACGGTCTATATTAATATTAAATTCTAATTCTTGCGCTTTTGCTACAAGAAAAAAAAAGATCAAACTTACTAGTATAAAAACTCTTTTATTCATATTCATTTAATCGATTCTGAATACTCTAGAATAGTGGTCAAAATATCAACCGCTACGTCTTCTTTAGACTTTAACTCAAAATTACGAACTTTATTATCCTTGCTCAAAATAGCAATCTTATTCGTATCATGACCAAAACCCGCACCTGCATCGTTCAAAGAATTTAAGACAATCAAGTCTAAATTTTTAGCGTTTAATTTTCCTTTTGCATTTTCAAGTTCATGATCCGTTTCCAATGCGAAACCTACCGTAATTTGCCCTTTTCTTTTTATTTTACCAGTCTCTTTAGCTATGTCTATGGTTTTAGTAAGTTCAATACTAAACTCATCTTCCTTTTTCTTTATTTTTTTATCCGATACTATTTTGGGAGTATAGTCTGCTACCGCGGCTGACAGTATAACAATATCGGCACTAGAGAATATTTTTTCTACGGCCAAAAACATCTCTTGTGCCGACGTTATTTTAATCAACGTAACCCCTAAAGGTTTTTCCACAAAAGAAGGGCCGCTTATCAATACTACCTCCGCTCCCATTGATGCTGCTATTTTCGCCAATTGGTAACCCATTTTTCCTGTAGAATGATTGCTTATATAGCGCACTGGATCTATGGCTTCCTGAGTTGGTCCTGCTGTGATTAATATTTTTTTTCCAGTAAACTTTCCTTTGGCAGAAAAATAGTTTTTAATCGCCTCGGCAATATGTTCTGGTTCAGCCATACGCCCTTTGCCTTCCAAACCACTTGCCAACTCGCCAACTTCCGCATCTATAATACGATTGCCATAAGCGTGTAACTTATTCAAATTTTGTTGAGTAGACGGGTGCTGGAACATGTCTAAATCCATAGCTGGAGCTACAAATACAGGACATTTAGCAGAAAGGTAAACAGCACAAAGAAGATTGTCGCAAATGCCATTAGCCAATTTACCAAGCGTATTCGCACTTAATGGAGCGATAAGCACTAAATCTGCCCAAAGTCCAAGTGCTACATGATTATTCCACTCGCCTTGTTCGTTCTTTTCAAACTCTATAAAAGCAGGATTTTTGGATAATGTAGAAAGGGTAAGGGGTGAAATAAAAGAAGAAGCAGAAGCGGTCATCACGACTTTCACTTCTGCTCCTCCTTTTATAAGTTGTCTAATAATAAATGCTGCTTTGTAGGCTGCTATACTTCCGCATACTCCGAGTACTATTTTCTTATTGCGGAGCATTTTTTATTAATAAATTAAATAACGTCAGCTCTTCTGTGCATTATTTTGCCTTCTAGAAATTCTTCTAGAGCCAATGTAGGTGCTTTAGGCATACGTTCGTAATGCTTTGAAATTTCAATTTGCTCTCTGTTTTCAAAAATTTCTTCCAAGTTATCTACAGTAGAAGCAAAATCAGATAGTTTAGAACTAAGTTCTTCTTTCTGTTTGGTAGAAATCTGACGAGCTCTTTTCGAAATAACAACCAAAGACTCATAAAGATTACCTGTAGGGTCTGCTATTTTATCTATATCTCTAGTGATTAAATTAGCAGAGATGGCGTTAACGTTTGTTTTCAAAATAGTATATGTTTAAAGTAATAATTTAATTTTATTAAATACCCGTTTTTGAGGATATGGCACTTACTTTTTGGCGGCAATTTTCATACATACCTTCCGCCTCCTTCAAATACAAACTAGTTGGATATTTATCTACAAAGCTATGATAAAATTCGATAGCTTCATAATACCTTTCCAATTGTTTATGGTCTACACTATGTTTTGCCAGAAGATATTGAGAATGAAATCGTATGTAATACATTTCTTCAGAATATTCCGAATCTGGGTAAGTCTCCAAGAAGGATTTAATAGCTACGACTGCTGATTTGTAATTATGGGTTTTAGCGTATAATTTACTATTTTCATAGCTTTTCTGCTTCATTTTGGCAGACAATTCATCCAGCAACTTGTTGGATTCTTCTGTATATTTACCAAAAGGGTATTTATTAGCATATTCCTGAAGGTATTTAACAGCTCCTTCTGTATTGGTTTGGTCTAAATTGTACTGAGGAGAATCCATATACTGAGATTTTGCATGCATAAATACCGCCTCCTCCGTAAAGTCATTTCTGGTATAGGTTACATAATATTCTTTGAAATAATAAGAACTCATCACATACTCTTTTTGCCTGTAATGGGTATTGGCTAAATAAAAAGTAGCTTTCTCCGCCTCTGCACGCCCTCTTACCAAAGGCAGTATCTCCTCTAAGAGTACGCCGGCTCTGTAATACTCTTTATTTTCATAATATTCTATAGCTCCCTTCAGCTTAGCGTCCAAATCACCACTTTTTTGAAGTTTATTAAAATCACCACAGCCTGTTAAGGTTATGAACCCCAAAGAAATTGAAATAAGAAAAAGAAATCTTTTCATAAGAATACAAAGATACACTTAAATTTATTTTACAGGCAGTTTTATATGTTTAAATAGATTAATTTTAAGAATTAAATTTACAATCAGATGAGCAAACCTAAAGATAAAGTCGGCGACAATACCCTGCATAAATTAAATCTTCGGAATCTGAAAATATCGGACTATGCCGATATTAAAAGGATTATGAACGAAGTATACTCCAATGCTGGCGGGGCTTGGACCAAAGAAGAGTTCAAATCTCAGTTAAAAAATTTCCCAGAAGGACAAATATGTATTGAAGATAATGGAAAACTGGTCGCTGCTGCCTTTACAGTTGTTATTAATTATTCCAAATATGGTGACAATCATACCTATAAGGAAATTACTGGCAATGGAATGCTCACCAATCATGACCCCGATGGAGAAACGCTCTATGGAATAGATGTATTTGTAGATCCTAATCATCAAGGTATTCGACTTGGTAGAAGGCTTTACGATACGAGAAAAGAACTTTGTGAAAAACTGAATCTTCGCGCCATCATTATGGGCGGAAGGATTCCGGGCTATAAAAAACACGCCAAAGAATTGTCTCCAAGAGAATACATCGAGCAAGTAAAAAGTAAAGAAATTTATGACCCTATCCTTACATTCCAGTTAAACAACGACTTTCACATTCGTAAAGTAATGACCAATTACCTTCCTGACGATAAAGAGTCAAAGTCTTATGCCGTACTTCTAGAATGGATAAATGTTTATTACGATGAATCGGAAAAACTTTTTGGCGATAAAAAAGTTGTAGTACGTTTAGGCGTAGTGCAGTGGAAAATGCGAAGAATGTATTCGCTAGAAGACCTAAACCAACAACTCGAATTCTTTGTGGATACCGTCTCGGGTTACAAAGCCGACTTCGTGCTGTTTCCCGAATTTTTTAATGCTCCGCTGATGGCCAACTATAACAAAGTAAGTGCCTCTGATGCGGTAAGAGCCTTGGCCGAATACACCGAACAGATTAAAGAAAAGATGCTGGAACTGGCACTTTCTTATAATATAAATATTATTGGTGGTAGTATGCCGCTCTATACAGAAGAGGGATTGTTTAACGTCTCCTATTTATGCAGAAGAGACGGCACTTGGGATATGCAATATAAGCTTCATGTAACCCCCGACGAAGCTTCTTATTGGGGCATGAAAGGAGGCGATGTGTTAAAGGTTTTTGATACTGACGCAGGTAAGATTGGAATACTAATTTGCTATGATGTGGAATTTCCAGAACTTGGCAGAATTTTAGCAGAACAAGGCGTAAACATTTTATTTGTGCCTTATTGGACAGATACAAGAAACTCATTCTTAAGAGTAATGAGATGCTCTCAAGCAAGAGCCATTGAAAATGAATGTTATGTAGCAATCTCAGGAAGTGTGGGTAACTTACCTGGTATAGAAAATATGGACATCCAATATGCTCAATCTGCCGTATTTTCGCCCTCCGACTTCAGTTTTCCACCAGATGCAGTAGTAGCAGAGGCTACTCCAAATGCGGAAACAACTTTAATTGTCGATTTGGATTTAGATTTACTAAAAAAAATAAGAAAACAAGGAACGGTAAGAAACTTACAATCAAGAAGACACGACTTATATGAAATTTCGTGGAAAAAAAAGTAGTATATAAATAGCAACTTGATGTAATAAATATGCGTAAAAGAAAATGGATTTAGGCGTAATAAATTGACCCTCATTTGAATAAATATAGCTAAATTTGTATGCACAATTTCAAAAAACACCAACTAACCTTTTAAATAAATTAGATATATGTTTTCACTATTTGGACTAAAGAAAGATAAACTCAATAAAGGAAATATCAAAAACCTTATTGCTTTGGCCAAGGCCGATGGAGTTATTGCCGATTCAGAATTAAAATACTTGTATGCAGTAGGAAAAAAACTGGGTATGAAGGAAGATGAGGTAAACTCAGCGATTCAAGACAGTTCGAAAATTGTATATAAAGTACCTTCAAACGACTCAGAGCGTTTTGATCATTTATATGAGTTGATCGAAATGATGCTAATAGACGGTGCTATTGAAGAAAATGAAATTGATTTTTGCATAGAAGTATCTGAAAATCTTGGGTTTAAAAAATCAATTGTAGGTGTCTTAGTAAGAAAAGTTTCTATGGGCGTTCAAAATGGTATGGACAAAGACGCAATCAAAAAAGAAGCACAGAACTACCTTCATCTTTAGTTTTAAGGTGTTAGAATGTTAGGTATTAAAGTTAAAGAAGTTAAAAGCATCGGTTTCGATGCTTTTTTCGTTTACTCGATTCTGATTTTAAAAACCTTAACACTTTAACACCACACTAACACCTCCCAACTTTAACACCTGAACACCTCAACACTTTAAGACTTTTTCCTTACTTTTGCCCCATGACAGAAAAAATTATCATCCTTGATTTCGGTTCTCAATACACACAGTTAATAGCGAGAAGAGTAAGGGAACTGAATGTATATTGCGAAATTCATCCTTTCAATAAAATCCCAACGATAGACAGTCAGGTAAAAGGACTCATTCTTTCTGGCAGTCCATGTTCCGTTCGTGAAAAAGATGCTCCAGATGTAAACCTTGATGGAATAAGAAAAAAAATACCTGTACTAGGAGTATGCTACGGCGCTCAACTTATGGCGCATAAAGCCGGACACGAAGTAGTCGCATCTGAAATAAGAGAATATGGTAGGGCAAAAATAACAGAATTGAACTCTTCTGATAGATTAATGTCTGGCTTGTCATTAAATAGCCAAGTTTGGATGTCTCATGGAGATACGATTTCTGGCGTATCTAATGATTTTGAAATTATAGCGAGTACTGAATCTGTAAAAGTTGCCGCTTATAAAATAGCGGGTGAAGAAACCTATGGAATCCAGTTTCATCCTGAAGTAACACATTCTATAGAAGGGAAAACATTGATCAAAAACTTCATAGAAATATGTGGATGCAAACAAGATTGGACTTCTGAGATTTTTATAGAATCTACAATTAGCGAATTGAAATCTAAACTTGGCAACGACAAAGTTGTACTTGGTCTCTCTGGTGGCGTAGATTCTTCGGTAGCAGCAGTATTAATCGACAAAGCAATTGGAAAAAATCTTACGTGTATTTTTGTAGACAACGGGTTGCTTAGAAAAAATGAATACGAAGAAGTACTGATTTCCTACAAAGGAATGGGACTAAACGTAATTGGTGTAGATGCGAAAAAAGAATTCTATACTGCTTTAAAAGACCTTTCTGATCCTGAAGCAAAACGCAAAGCTATTGGCAGGACGTTCATCGAAATCTTTGACGTAGAAGCACACAAAATAAAAGACGTGAAATGGCTTGGGCAAGGCACTATTTATCCTGACGTGATCGAATCTGTTTCGATAAAAGGCCCTTCTGCTACCATCAAGTCACACCACAACGTTGGTGGATTGCCTGAGAAAATGAATATGAAAGTGGTAGAACCCCTTAATACACTTTTTAAAGACGAAGTAAGGCTGGTAGGAAAATCATTAGGCATTGACGCTAAAATCCTTCAACGCCACCCTTTCCCAGGTCCTGGATTAGCCATCCGTATTCTTGGCGACATCACCGAAGAAAAAGTAAGAGTATTACAAGATGTAGATTATATTTTTATTCAAGGCTTAAAAAATAAATCGCTCTACAACACGGTATGGCAAGCAGGAGCAATTCTACTTCCCGTAAAATCGGTAGGCGTTATGGGTGACGAACGAACGTATGAAAACGTAGTAGCACTAAGAGCCGTATCCAGCATAGATGGCATGACCGCCGACTGGGTGCATTTACCCTACGAATTCCTTGCCGACATCTCCAATGAAATAATAAATAAAGTAAAAGGAGTAAACAGGGTGGTGTACGATATCAGTTCTAAACCACCCGCTACTATTGAGTGGGAATAGTAATTTTTTAATGTTGAATTTTCAATTGAAGAAATTTGCTGAAACATCGATTAACAAAGGTTTACAACTCTTGTTCATCGATGTTTCAGCAACAATATCATCAAGTCTTAATAATGTTGTTGCTGAAATGAAAATTTTCTAAACATTGCTCGTAGGATTCGTAAACCAATTTTAGAACTAAGAAAAAGTTAACGAAATCTTGGAATCCATTAATTAAATCAAGTCTGTATTGTTTAATTAATATTACTGTCATCCGAGATAATTATGCATTAAGATTTAAGTTCTTAGAAAAATACAAAGGGGAATTTTGCAATGTCTCCTTTGCGTTGTAATGTTGAGAGTTCTCACACAAACAATATTACGGATGCAAAGTACAAAATTATCAGGACAGCCTATTATCT
>JAYTHK010000049.1:0-19203 GCA_043732665.1 Cytophagales bacterium
AATCTTTCCTATTTTCGTTCTCTCCCTTTGCTATATTCACGCCTATACCAGCATGTATCGTAGGAAGATTGATTCCAAAATTAGGTCTTTTCAATGCCCCGTTTGAAACATGCGTTAATCCTACGCCAAGATTTAACGCTACTTTCTGGCAAATTTGATAGTTAAAATTCAGCTGCCCATTCAATGTAAAATTGATTCGTTCAGAAATAACATTGTTCTTTAAATTAGTTTCCGAGTCGTATCTTTTTTCTACATAAGCTGTTCCAAACCCCAACCTCCATTGCAAATTAGATAGTTTTGTTTTATAGAAATTTTTTCCAGCATGTGCCAGTACTGCTACTATATTTCCTACAGGTTTAGTTGGATCGAAAGCAAAGTAGTACAACGAATAACCTACTTGCGGATAGTTGTATTCTTGCTGCCAAGGTTTATTACCTTTGGTTTGTTTCACAAAATCGATTTCAAATGCTGGCATGTGTTGGTTAGACAAATGCGAGACCTCTTGTGAAAAATTCCAGACAAAGCCATAATGGAGTCTTGTGATAATTGTATAAGTTGGCTTAGGAGAAACCTGAGCTTTTGTACTAATGGAGAAAAAGATACATAACAAGAAAAGAAGTATTCTCATGCGTTAACTAAACCAATGGATTAAAGTACTTTCATGCAAGGTAAATAAAAAACATTGATTTAATTAAGACTTCACTGAAGTGTACCCAGTATCCAAAGAGGTATAAGGAGTATCCAAGAATGTATAATCAAGGTAAATTCTGGCGAAAGGTTTTTCCAGAGAATGGTAAGGAACTGTAATCGATTTATACGACTCATTTATAGACTCATAAGCAATGGTATAGCGCGAATAATCGAGATATATTCCATCGTAAGACTTTTCTAAAGATTTATACGAACTCTGTATAGATTTGAAAGGAACTAAATCAAATCCTAAATACTGCGCTCTAAATAAATTTATATTATCCGCCATAGGGATCGCTGATCGAATTAATTAAAGGATTACACTGATTTAGTGTAGTCGTTTAATCAATTTAGTGATTTATTTCAATACTTCCAATAGCAACTTGTCTTAACTAGGATTTACAGGATTGGGGAATTAATAGGATTTATTTTAAATCCATAGTATCATAATTTTACAGGCTATATTTTATTCCAACTACGTCTTAATACAAGAGTCCTTAATTTGTCTATAATAACAAATTAAGGACTCTATTTTAAATCCTGTTAGATTTTCTTTATTCCTACAATCCTTAAATCCTAGTCAAGACATTAATTATTTTGCATAACTCACAGCTCTCATTTCACGGATTACCGTTACTTTGATCTGACCTGGGTATTGCATATCGTTTTCTATTTTCTTAGAAATTTCAAAAGACAACATTCCTGCTTTTTCATCGCTTACATTATCAGCATCTACCAAGACACGTAACTCACGTCCTGCTTGAATGGCATAACATTTCGTAACTCCGTCAAAAGATGTTGCAAGAATTTCCAGGTCTTTCAATCGTTTGATATAAGATTCCATCACCTCACGTCTAGCGCCTGGTCTGGCTCCAGAAATAGAGTCACAAATTTGTATGATAGGCGATATCATGTACGTCATTTCTATCTCATCGTGGTGCGCACCAATAGCATTACAAATTTCTGGTGTTTCTTTGTACTTTTTCGCCAACTCCATTCCCAATAAAGCGTGAGGAAGTTCTGGCTCATCAGGTGAAACTTTTCCAATATCGTGTAGCAATCCAGCACGTTTTGCCACCTTAGCATTTAAGCCAAGTTCAGAAGCCATGGTAGCACAAAGATTCGCCACTTCGCGAGAGTGCTGAAGAAGATTTTGTCCATAAGAAGAACGGAAACGCATTCTCCCTACCATTTTAATTAATTCAGGATGTAAACCGTGTATACCTAAGTCAATCACCGTTTTTTCTCCTATCTCTATAATTTCTTCGTCTATATTTTTGAAGGTTTTTGCTACGATTTCTTCAATACGAGCAGGGTGTATACGCCCGTCTTGTACAAGTCGGTGTAAAGAAAGACGAGCTACTTCTCTGCGCACAGGATCGAATCCAGATATAATGATTGCTTCGGGAGTATCGTCTACTATAATTTCTACACCAGTAGCCGCTTCAAGTGCGCGGATATTTCTGCCTTCGCGACCTATTATTTTACCTTTGATATCGTCGTTTTCAATATTAAAAATCGAAACGCAATTTTCTACAGCATGTTCTGTAGCCGTTCTTTGTAATGTTTCAATCACTACTTTCCTTGCATCTTTGGTAGCCGTCATTTTTGCTTCTTCCACAATATCTTTAATGTGTGCAGATGCTTTAGAGCGAGCTTCTTCCTTAAGTGCTTCAACCAATTGATTTTTAGCTTCTTCAGCGGAAAGATTGGCTATTTTTTCTAACTGAGAAACCTGTGAAAGTCGCAACCTTTCTACGTCTTCTTTTCTTTTACTTACAATTTCCAATTGAGCTGTAAGATTTTCTTTTATACTTTCAATTTCAGCGTCTTTGCGAGTATTTTGCTCTATTTGTTTAGACAAAGATTGTTCTCTTTGTTTAATTTTATTCTCATTTTGAATGATGATGTTTTTCTTCTTATTTACTTCTTCTTCAAAATCTGCTTTAAGCTTTAAATATCTTTCTTTTGCTTCGAGTATTTTATCGTTTTTAACAGTCTCCCCTTTTAATTCTGCTTCTTTGATAATTAATTTAGCTTTCGCTTCAGCATCTTCTTCGGCTTTTTTTGATGCTTTTTGAAACATCGCTTTCCCTATAAATATCCCTGCGGCGATTCCGGCTATACCGGCTAGTACAATAAATAATATGTCCATGATCTGTTTGGTTAATAGTATAACTTAAACAGCAGAATGGTAAAACAAATGTATTTGAAGAAAGTGAACGGAAATCAGTCGGATAAGGCAGAGGAAACCAGCGTATCCAATTCTGCTATTTTTGAAAGCAAAACGGTTTCTGAGGTACTATATATTTCCTGTTCGGAGGCATTTACTTTTTCTACAGCCCCATCAAAAGCCACCATTGCTAATAGATCTTGTTTGTCTTCCACACCAAATTGCTCTTTAAACGTTCTTATCTTTTCGCTTAATTGCTTTCCGGCAAGTCTAACTTTGTCCTGATCATCAGTACTAACCCTCATAGGGTAGTCTCTGTCTGCAATTCTGATTTTTATAGATAATTCTCCCATAGGGGATACTTTTATCGGTTTTTACTTAGTCACTTAATTGTGATATACACTTGTCAATTTCCCTGATGTACTCGTTTATCCTGAGTTTCAACTCATTCGTTTTCGTACTATCTTCTGCTATTGACTCTACAATCTTACTATTTTTTTCTTGATTTTGAAAATTTTTCAGCGCTTCTTCTTGATTTTCTATACTCCCTCTCAACTCCTCATTTTTCATTTTTGAAGCTTCCAACTGAATTTTAAGTGATTCATGCTCCAAAACATATTTATCACGATTTTTCAAATATTCATTAATGGACTCAAGTTGGTGTTCATAAGCCTCTTCCATTTCCTTGTTTTTTGTAGAAAGGGTTGAATTGGCTTCGTTAAGGCGATCATATTCAGCGATAAGCGCATCACTTTTATGCTGAACGTCTTTAATATGCTCCTGGACTTTGTTCAATGCGTCCATAAGACCCTTATTTTCAGAATTCAAAAAATCAAGCTCTTCTTCTAGTTCTTCTTTTTCAAAACCAGTATCTGCTCTTTTGGAGTTTAGGTTCTGAATTTCATCTTCAAGGTTTTGCAAATTCATGGACAGGTTTTTATTTTCCTCCATAGAAGATAAAAGCTCTTTTTTCAAAGCCTGATGCTCGGAAACCAGTTTCCTGACTTTTGCTTCCAACGATTCGAGGTAGGTTAAAACCTTTGAACTATCCATAAATTATATATTACACTCAAATGTAAGGGTTTTGAGGGAAATAGTCAACGGTAAAAGCAGTCTAGGTTATACACAATCCAATGATAGCACTAAGCATCGGACGGTTCTTAATTACACATTACTGGCAATTAGAATTTATAAAATCTATATGCACTTCATACCCCAACTCTTTGGCTTTTTTCCAATCCGTACAAGCGCCCGCTGTATCTCCCAGAGCTTTCTTTGCTGTGCCACGGGCAAAAAAAGCTTTCGCATGAGTCGGTTTTATTTTAATTACTTTATCGAAATCTGCAACCGCTCCTGCATGATCGCCCGTGCCAGACTTAATAACGCCACGGTTATAGTAAGCATTTATATACTCTGGATTTAGCTCAACGGCTTTATCATAATCGTTTAAAGCCTTTCGATGAATAAGAGTCTCCTTATTATGACTATAAACTCCTGCGCGATTATAATAAGCGATTGCCTCTTTTGGATTCAATTCAACAGCTTTATTCAAATCTAAAAGCGCTCCTTTGGGATCACCAAAACTTTCTTTGGCAACACCTCGATAGGAATACGCTAATGCCAGTTCAGGATCTATGGTTATTGCTTTATTAAAATCTTGAATCGCTTCTTTAAATAGACCCACCATTCGTTTTCTATTTCCTCTATTGTATAATGCTTCCGTATAATCGGGTTTAAGTAATAATGCTTTATTGAAATCTAGTATTGCACCCTGATTATCGCTCAATTCTCCTTTGGCTACACCTCGATAATAATAAGCTTCTGGCTCACGCGGTTTTGCTTCAATATAATCATCCAAATCTTCAACCGCCAATTTAAAATCTCCAACAAGCACTCTTGCCACTCCTAGATTATAATAGGCTATAGAACTAGAGTATTCGGGCTCTAACTCAATTACATTACTGAAGTCTTCTATTGCTCCTTTCAGATCACCAAGATTTCCCCTTCTTTTACCACGGTTATAAAACGCTGCAGTATAATCAGACCTATAATCTATCGCATCGTTAAAATCTTCTATCGCTCCTTTATAATCGTTAAGGTTTCCCTTGGCCAATCCCCGATTATAGTAAGCTTCTGGATTATCTGCTTTTAATTCAATTGCTTTGTTAAAATTTTCAATCGATCCTTTATAATCGTTGAGCATTAATTTCGACATTCCACGTTTGTAATAAGCGTGCATGTGCGTTGGCTTCAGCTCAATAGTTTTATCAAAATCCAATATCGCTTTTTGATAGCTTCCTAAATTATACAAAGAAAACCCTCTATTATAATACGCAGAAGTATAATCTGGTAACAGTCCAATTACTTTGGTGAAATCTTCTACCGCTCCATTGTAATCTTTATGATCTATCTTCTTAATACCACTATCGTAATAAGTTTCATAAGCTTCTTGGCAATAACTATTTTGTAAATTCAGTAGAAACAATAAGAGTAGAAAGTAATTTTTCATCCAGGTTCGTTTTATAAAACAGACACAATAAACAATATATTTATCTTTGCTAAGTTAGTACTCCCCTTCCAAAATTCAAACTGGAAGCATTGGCTGAGTAGTGGTTTGGTAACTTTAAAAATTGCAACATATTGACAATTTAAAAGTTGTCAACTGTCTGACATCTCTTAGGCGTCAGACAGTTATCGATTTCAATTGAAATGCCTATATATTTAACGGCCTTAAAAAGGTATTTATCAGAATGCTATTTTTACATGCGGCGAATACACCTCCTATTCGCCGCATAATATGCGGTGAATAAGCTTTATATTTATAGCATATCATGAGGAAAATTGGCAATTATATCCACCAACACAAAAAGTGGCCTAGTTTTCATTGGGACACAGAAAAGCTACATGCTTCGATTGGAATAGTGAGAAATATTCAAGGACGAATAGTGAGAAAAATGGAAGCACTTGGGTTTTTACTAAGGGAAGAAGCTGCATTGGAAACCTTAACATTAGAAGTATTAAAGTCTACTGAAATAGAAGGCGAAACCCTAAATCCAGATCAGGTACGCTCTTCTATAGCAAGGCGACTCGGAATGGACATCTTAGGACTTATTCCTTCGGATAGACATGTGGACGGAGTGGTAAAAATGGTGGTAGATGCAACTTTATACCATACAAAAGCTCTTACCGAAAAGCGATTATTCGATTGGCATGCTGCTTTGTTTCCTATAAGAAGAAGTGGCATGTATAAAATAGAAGTAGGCGATTGGCGTAAATATGAAACTGGTCCGATGCAAGTAATATCGGGGGCTATGGGGAAAGAACGTGTGCACTTTAAAGCCCTAGATGAAGAGAAATTAAGCAAAGAAATGAGTGCGTTTATAAAGTGGTTCAACAAAGAAAACAATCTTGATCCTATACTAAAAGCTGCCATCGCTCATTTTTGATTTGTCACGATACACCCCTTTTACAATAGGAATGGACGAATAGCACGTGCTATCGCAGACATGCAACTTGCAAGGGCAGACGATAGCACACAGCGATTTTATAGTATGTTTGCTCAAATACGAATAGAGCGAAGCAAATATTATGACATTTTAGAAAAAACACAAAAAGGAGACCTTGATATTACAAAATAGCTAGAGTGGTTTTTAGATTGTTTAAGAAGCGCTTTAAATGCTACAGAGTAGACGCTTGCTTCTATTTTGGCAAAAGCAGAATTCTGTAAAGTCCATGCTACCAATTCGCTCAATGAGCGACAACGAAAAATGGTAAATAAACTCTTAGATGAGTTTGACGGAAAACTCACGTCTTCGAAATGGGCGAAAATGACAAAATGCTCAGCAGATACAGCGCTGCGCAATATCCAAGACTTAGTTGCAAAAAATGTATTGAAAAAAGAACTTGCAGGTGGCAGGAGTACTAATTATGAATTAATATCAAATCCTGCCTTTTTTAAATCTGCCCAATAATCAGGGTAAGATTTAGCCACTTCTTCAGGCCCTTCAATTGTGACATCTCCTAGCAAAGCCAATGGTGCAAAAGCCATCGCCATGCGGTGGTCTTTGTAGGTAGCTACCGTTTGACCTTTGACTGAAAACCCAGAACTAACGACTTTAAATTTATGGTTCGGCTCTACTTCTATAAGATTTCCACCAAATTTTTTCAGCTCATTTTGAATCGCCGTAATACGATCTGTTTCTTTGATACGAAGACTTTCCAAACCAGTCATGGTACATTCGATTCCTTTGGCAGCGCATATAACCGCTACAGTTTGTGCCAAATCGGGACAGTGTGTAAAATCCCATTCGAACGATCTTACAACAGCTATTTTTTCAAGAATAAGTCCCTTATCGGTAAACGTAGATTTTACACCAAATTTTTCTGCTATAGCCACGATCACTCTGTCGCCTTGCAAAGAATCTGATTTATAACCACGAATTTCAATTTTCGATTCCTCCGCCAATGCAGCAAGACTGAACCAATAACTCGCTCCAGACCAATCTGATTCTACCGAATACATAGAAGGAATATATTGCTGAGGAGTAATTTCAATTGTATTTTTAATCCAATCTACTTTCGCCGTAACACCGAAAATTTTCATCAGCGCCAACGTCATTTCTATATATGGCTTAGAACCCACTTTCCCTTCCAACTCCAATACCATTCCCTTTGGCAAAGTAGGCGCAACTAAAAGCAATGCTGTAATGTACTGACTGCTCACATCACCGCGAATTTTCAGATGATTGGTTTTTATACTATTTTTATCAAACTTCTTGATAGACAAAGGAGGATATCCTTCTTTATTTTTATAGTCAACACTACAACCCAATTCGCGGAGCGCTTCTACCAATAATTTAATTGGACGCTCGCACATTCTTTCTGTTCCTGTCATTTCTGCTTCACGTCCGCTTACCGCACAAAATGCTGTAAGAAAACGCATGGTAGTTCCAGCATCAATCACGTCCAATAAATAATCTCCAGATTTCAACAAACGAATCATTGTTTGCGTGTCTCGGGCGTTGGACAGATTTTGCAGATCACATTTTCCGCCTGTAAGGGCATCTATAATCAATACACGATTACTCTCACTTTTTGAGGAAGGAGGAGTAATAATACAGTTTATTTTCCCTGTATGTTTTTTAATAAAAAGACTTGACGACATTACTTCCATAATTCAATTGGCAAATATAGGGCAAAAAAAAGATTAGCCTATAAAATCGTGCTTCATTCTTTAGTTTGGACTAAAATCTCTGTGAAATTTTAAAAATCAGGATATTACACGCTTTTTATAGAGTTGTACAAGTATTTTGCTATTTTAGAATTTAAATGAAAAAAGATCACAGCAATTTTTTCCAGGACGTATTTGAGGTAGTAAAACTCATTCCAAAAGGAAGAGTCACTAGCTACGGCGCCATTGGCGAATATTTAGGACTGAAATCTTCGGCGCGGATGGTTGGTTGGGCTATGAATGCTTCGCATACAGAAAAAGGAGTACCAGCACATCGTGTAGTAAATGCGAAAGGACTTCTTACTGGAAAACATCATTTTGAAACACCTACCAAAATGGAAGAGTTGCTAGAAAAAGAAGGTATAAAAATAAAGGATGGCTATGTGGTGGAATTTCAGAAGCGACTGTGGTTGCCGAAAGAAGAGTTATTGTAGTTGTTTAATAGATCAGAAAGAACTATTTATTGCAGTTGGCTTTAGCAAACTGAACTGAAAAAAATAATCTTTTTTTAATCCAGTAAGCAGTTCTCTAGAGTGAACTGCAATAGATATCTAATTCCAAAAAAATTCATTAATCCTTCGATCCGCTTAATCCGCGATCGGAGATCAGCCACAACCCCATAAAGCTAATTACAGCATTCACAATAATAATTTCAAAACTAAATTGGTAGCCATTAAACCATTCTTTGGAATTTGAACCAATCAGATAAGTGAGTACAGGCGCAACTAAACATATAAGCGGAACAAAAGAATCTTTTAACGTTCTTCTTGTATACAAACCAAAAGCATATAATCCTACCAGCGGACCATACGTGTAGCCTGCCATTTTGAGTACTATGTCAATAAGCGAAGGTTCATTAATTTCTTTGGCAATAATTATGATTACAAAAAAAGCAAGGGACATTGCAATGTGTACATAGAATTTCTGTTTTTGTTTTACCGATTCTTCTTTGCTTTTAAAATCAAGAAAATCAATACAGAAAGAAGTCGTAAGTGCTGCCAACGCAGAGTCTGCACTGGCATAAGACGAAGCAATTATTCCAAGTAAAAAGAAAATTCCTGCAAACGTACCAAACTCGTTTAACGCCAACAAAGGGAAAAGATCGTCTCTGGAAGCTGGTATTGGCAATCCTTTTGCTTCCGAATACATATACAATAAAGCTCCAAGTATAAGAAAAAGCATGTTCACCATAACCATAATAATGGTAAACCAAAACATATTTTTCTGCGCTTCTCCTATGTTTTTACAAGTAAGGTTTTTCTGCATCAGATCTTGGTCAAGCCCTGTCATAGCAATAGCAATAAAAGCTCCTCCAAAAAAGTATTTAGGGAAAAATAATCCACTTTTATAATCGTCAAGATAGAATACTTTTGAAAGCTTGCTGTCGTATACTTTTCCTAACATTTCAAAAAATGACAAATCAAGACGACTAGAAATAAGCAGCACGCAAATAATCACAGAAGAAATAAGAAATATGGTCTGAAAAGAATCGGTCCAAATAATGGTTTTCACACCACCTCGGTAAGTATAAATCCATATTAACAAAATTGTAATGGCAACCGTAACCCAGAAAGGCATTCCCCAATCTTTAAATAGAAAAAGATGCAATATCGACGATGCTAAAAAAAGACGAAGAGACGAGCCAAGTGTTCTGGAAAGTAGAAATATAAAAGCCCCTGTTTTGTATGACCAGAAACCAAAGCGCTGCTCCAGATAAGTATATATCGAAACAAGGTTTAGTTTATAATACATCGGCATCAGTATCGTACCGATTACCCAATACCCAACGATATAACCCAAAATGACTTGATAATAACTAAAGCTGTCCTGACCTACTTTGCCGGGAACAGATATAAAAGTAAGCCCAGAAATAGAAGTTCCAATCATACCAAAAGCCACCAAATACCATGGAGATTGTTTATTTCCACTAAAAAAGGCGTCAGAACCTGCATTTCTAGAGGTTAGGTAAGCGATGAGCATTAAAATGCCAAAATAAACAACAAGAATACTGATAATCAGGTTCTGGGACATATAAATTGATAAAATCTGAATGGATGCAATATACAAAAATGTTATCAGTTGATAATTTTCAGGAATTTTAAGCAAAAAGATGCTCAAACGGATTTTTTCGACTTTAGGCTGTCGTTTTTTGAGTTTTTTTCATTAAATTTGTTTAGACTTAAAAAGGAGGGAGAGGATATGCAAACTATATATAATGTTAATCCATTTGAGCAAGAAGAGTTAGAACTTCTGGAAGAAGTACAAACTTCGGAAATGCTCGATCTGATTGTGTTCAACGACGATGTAAATACTTTCGAACACGTGATCAGTACGCTAATTAAAGTTTGTGGACACGCTCCTGAACAAGCGGAACAGTGTAGTCTTATTATTCATCACAAAGGGAAATGTGCTGTAAAAAAAGGCTCTTTTGAAGAATTGAAACCTATGCGTCAAGGTATTTGCGACCATGGGATTTCTGCAGAAATTGTGTAGTTTATATTCTGCAACAACCTACGTAATACTAGATAGGCTTTACAAAACATCCGAATGATTTTCCCTTCCAAACTGATAGAAGACGCTGTAAATGAAGTATCAAAATTACCTGGAATAGGCAAGAAAACAGCATTGCGATTAGTTCTTCATCTTCTCAAAGAAGATAATACTGCTACTTTTAAACTCTCCGAAGCCCTTACCAACGCAAGGCAAAACATCATTTATTGTAAAACCTGTCATAATATTTCAGACACAGAACTATGTGCCATTTGCTCCAGTCACAGAAGAGAAAAATCTCAAGTGTGTATCGTGGAAGATATTCGCGATGTGATCGCAATTGAAAATACCAGCCAATTTTTTGGTGTTTATCATGTCTTAGGCGGTATCATTTCTCCAATGGAACGAGTTGGTCCTTCTGATTTAAAGATTGATTCTCTTATTCATCGTGTGCAAAGCGGCGAAATAAAAGAACTCATTTTTGCGCTCAGCCCAACGATGGAAGGTGATACTACCGCTTTTTACATCACCAGAAAGATAAAAGACTTTGGTGTAAAAATTACTACGATTGCGCGCGGCATACCTTTAGGAGGCGAATTAGAATACGCGGACGAAGTTACATTAGGCAGAAGTATTGTGACTCGAATCGCATACGAAACTTAAATAATTCAATATTGCCTGTTTACTTTTCACCTCTCACCAAACTTAGTTAGAAATACTTTTACCATTCATTATAAAGAAACTAAAACCTCTTCAAAGCAATCTCCGAAACCTTACTTCCAATAGACAAAGAAGAAGTCGCTGCTGGAGACGGAGCGTTGCATACATTGATGATGTGCTGGTTTTCCAGAATCATAAAATCATCTATCAAACCTCCTGTGCGATCACAAGCTTGAGCTCTTACTCCTGCTCCGCCTGGAATTAAATCATCTTTCTCAATTTCTGGAATTAATTTTTGCAAGGCTTTTGTAAAAGCCGTTTTTGAAAACGAACGGTAATATTCCCCTATTCCTGTTTTCCAATACTTCATAGCCACTTTTCTGAAACCAGGCCAGGCAAGGGAATCCGTCACGTCGCCTAAATTAAAATCACTCATTTTGTACCCTTCACGTTTGAAAGCAAATACAGCATTCGGCCCTGCTTCTACTCCTCCGTTTATCATTCTGGTAAAATGTACGCCGAGAAATGGAAAATCAGGATCAGGTACAGGATAAATAAGGTTTTTAACCAAATATTGTTTCTCCTTTTTTAGTTCATAATATTCTCCTCTAAAAGGAATAATACGAACATTTATCGTCTTATCGTTGATCGCCGCAATTCTATCCGAAAACAATCCAGCACAGTTGATCACAAGGCTGGTTTGAAAAGTTGATTTATCTGTGACAACTTCGGAGCGATCTCCTTGAATTTTTATATCCGCAATTTTTTGTCCTAAGAAAATCTCACCACCTAATTTTTGAAACAACTCTGCATATTTTAACGAAACTTCTGTATAATCAATGATACCCGTTTGAGGCACTACTATTCCTGCAATTCCCGAACAATGGGGTTCGAGCTCAAAAATTTCATTGGAATTTATTTTTTTTAATCCCTTTAACCCGTTTTCCAATCCTCTGTTATAAATATTTTCAAGTGCAGGCAACTCTGCCTGGTTTGTAGCTACTACAATCTTTCCACACAGATCATACTTGACATTATTTTTATTACAAAATTCAATCAGTTGATTATAACCGTTGATACAGTTCGTTGCTTTCAAACTTCCTGGTTTGTAATAAATTCCAGAATGTATTACACCACTGTTGTTTCCCGTTTGATGCTTAGCCAGCGATTGTTCTTTCTCTATTAATGCGATTTTCAATTGTGGCTTTCCCTCCTTCAACCTCAGCGCAGTAGCCAAACCTACAATTCCCCCTCCTATTATTGTAATGTCGTATTTCATAAAATAATTTTAAGAGTGCTAAATTAATATAAAACTTGGTATAATCCCTATGGCCATAAGACGTATCTTTCTAATGAACTTCGTAATGTAAATTATTGCTGGAAAAATTAATTAGCGTAGCCCTCGGACGGCTTTCCTGAATTAACAGCAACCAAAAACCGTCTGACCTTTTACATTACTAAATTTCTATTCATTTATAATCATGAGTCATATATACAAAACATAACGGTCTGATGGTTTCCTTCAACCTTCTGACAAAACAAAATCCCCATTTTTAACGATTCTAAAAGGAATTTCCAATCTATTCTTTGTGTCCATCTCAATTTTAACTACCTTTGTGCCTCTTAAAAAAATTTAAACAAAAATGAGCAATACTCCTAGTACCCTGTTTGATAAAGTGTGGGATGCCCACGTGATCCGAAAAATAGAAGACGGACCCGATGTATTTTTTATTGACAGACATTTTATTCATGAAGTTACTAGCCCCGTAGCATTTCTAGGTTTAGAAAGCAGAGGACTTAAAGTTATGTTTCCTGACAATACATTTGCTACCGCAGATCACAACACGCCTACTATGAATCAACATTTGCCTGTGCAAGATCCTTTGTCTGCAAATCAATTGAAAGCGTTGGAAAGCAATTCTGCTAAATACGGTATTTCTCATTGGGGTTTAGGAAATCCTAAGAATGGCATTGTCCATGTAGTAGGACCTGAAAATGGTATTACCCTTCCGGGAATGACGATTGTTTGCGGAGATTCTCACACCTCTACACACGGTGCTTTCGGTGCGATTGCCTTTGGTATCGGTACTTCTGAAGTAGAAATGGTTTTGGCTTCTCAATGCATTATGCAACCAAAACCAATGAAAATGCGCATCAACGTAAATGGCAAACTTGGCAAAGGGGTTACCGCTAAAGATGTGATACTATATGTAATTTCAAAAATCTCAACTGGCGGTGCTACTGGATATTTGGTAGAATATGCAGGAGATGTATTTGAAAAAATGAGTATGGAAGGTCGTATGACCGTTTGTAACATGAGTATCGAAATGGGCGCTCGTGGCGGCATGATCGCTCCCGACGAAACTACTTTCGCCTATCTTAAAGGCCGTGAAAAATCTCCAAAAGGTGACGCTTGGGAAAAAAGTCTTGCGTATTGGAAGACACTAAAAACAGACAAAAACGCCAAATTTGATTTAGAATATACTTACGATGCTGCGGATATTGAACCAATGATCACATACGGTACCAATCCTGGAATGGGTATTGGAATTTCTAAACTAATTCCTAAAGCTTCGGATTTATCAGGCGGCGTGACCACGTATGAAAAATCGCTTAAGTACATGGGGTTTTCAGAAGACGATAAAATGGTTGGAAAAAAAGTAGATTACGTATTCATCGGTAGCTGCACCAATGGCCGTATCGAAGATTTCAGAGAATTCGCTTCTATCGTAAAAGGCCGTAAAAAAGCCGACCACGTTACTGCTTGGATAGTTCCTGGTTCTCATATTGTAGAAGCTCAAATCAAAGAAGAAGGAATTTTAGATTTATTACTAGCCGCAGGTTTTGAATTACGTCAGCCAGGCTGTTCTGCCTGTTTGGCAATGAACGACGATAAAGTTCCTGCTGGAAAATACGCCGTTAGTACAAGCAACAGAAACTTCGAAGGCCGTCAAGGTCCTGGAAGTCGTACTTTACTTGCTAGTCCATTAATGGCCGCAGCAGCAGCTGTTACGGGCTATGTAACTGATCCAAGAGATTTAATGTAAAATTTATTCTCTGAAAATTATTATAAAAAATATTTTAAAATAGTATATCAATATGGCTTACGATAAATTTACGATACTTACAAGCTCAGCAGTACCTTTACCAATTGAAAACGTAGACACCGATCAGATCATACCAGCACGTTTTTTAAAAGCAACGAAACGTGAGGGTTTTGGAGACAATTTATTTAGAGATTGGAGATACAATAACGACAATACTCCTAAAACTGATTTCGTTTTAAACAATCCTAAATATTCAGGGGAAATATTAGTAGGTGGGAAAAACTTTGGTAGTGGAAGTAGCCGTGAACACGCTGCATGGGCTGTTTACGATTATGGTTTTAGATGCGTAGTATCTAGTTTCTTTGCTGATATTTTCAAAAACAACTCTATCAACATGGGGATTTTACCTGTACAGGTGAGTCCTGAGTTTTTGCATAAAATCTTTACTGCTATTGAGAAAGATCCAAAAGCTCAATTGACAGTAAGCCTTCCAGAACAAACGATTACAATTGTTTCTACAGGGGAAAAAGAATCTTTTGACATTAACGGTTATAAAAAAAATAACCTAACCAATGGCTATGACGACATTGATTATTTGCAATCTATGAAAGCAGAGATATTAGCTTTTGCATCTGCTAAAGCAGTCTAGCTGTTTTGAAAAATACGCCACGTCATATTGAAATAATGGATACGACACTTCGCGATGGTGAACAAACCAGCGGAGTGTCGTTTTCTGCGTTTGAAAAACTTACTATCGCACAACTTTTATTGACAGAATTAAAAGTCGATAGAATTGAAATTGCTTCCGCACGTGTATCGGAAGGAGAATTTCAAGCGGTGAAAAAAGTGACCGAATGGGCAAATGCTAACGGTTACCTTGATAAAGTAGAAGTGCTGACTTTTGTAGATGGAGAAGTTTCTGTAAAATGGATGCTGGACGCTGGAGCAAAAGTAATGAATCTACTTACAAAAGGTTCGTTAAACCACCTTACACATCAACTCAATAAAAAACCAGAAGAACATTTTGCTGATATAGCAAAGGTTTTAGCACTTGCAAACAGCAAAGGCTTACAATGCAATGTCTATTTGGAAGATTGGAGTAACGGCATGCGCCATTCGAAAGAATATGTACTACAATACCTCGATTTCCTACAACATCAACCTATCAAACGAGTTTTACTACCCGACACGTTAGGCGTATTAATTCCATCAGCTACCTTTGCTTATATTTCAGAATTAGTAAAACGTTACCCACAAATGCATTTTGATTTTCATGCACACAACGATTACGATTTAAGCATCGCCAATGTGATGGAAGCATTAAAGGCAGGTGCACACGGGTTACATCTTACCGTAAATGGAATGGGTGAAAGGGCTGGAAACGCCCCACTGGCAAGCGCTATAGCAGTGATCAACGATTATATGCCCGAATTAAAAACATCTGTTGCGGAAAAAGCATTGTATTCGGTAAGTAAATTGGTAGAAACATTTTCTGGTTTCAGAATCTCTGAAAACAAACCTGTAGTGGGCGAAAATGTATTTACCCAAACCGCAGGAATTCATGCCGACGGCGATAAGAAAAATAACTTATATTTCAACGATCTAATGCCTGAGCGTTTTGGCCGTCAGCGAAAATATGCATTGGGTAAGACGAGTGGAAAAGCCAATATTGAAAAAAATTTACAGCAATTAGGAATTCAATTATCGGATGCTGACTTGAAGAAAGTAACGCAACGCATCATTGAATTAGGCGACCTTAAAGAAAATGTGACTCAAGCTGATCTACCTTATATTATTTCCGATATACTGGATAGTACTATTATGGTAGACAAAGTACAAATAAAAAATTATGTACTGACGAGTTCTAAAAACATAAAACCTTCTGTCACTTTATCTATTAGCATTGACGGCGAATTGTTTGAGGAACAAGCAGAAGGCGACGGACAATACGATGCGTTTGTAAATGCATTAAAAAGTATTTACAAACGAAAAAAATTAGAGCTTCCCGCTTTATTAGATTACGTAGTGCATATTCCGCCTGGAGGAAAATCAGATGCACTTTGCGAAACGATTATTACCTGGGAGTATAAAAATAAAGAATTTAAAACACGTGGCTTAGACAGCGACCAAACAGTAGCTGCTATAAAGGCAACAGAGAAAATGTTAAACAGTATATAACAATTAATAATCAAAAAAATGGCAAAAAAAAATATTCTAATTGTTCCTGGAGACGGCATAGGGCAGGAAGTTACTGCGGTTGGTAAAAAAGTATTGGACAGTATCGCTAAGAAGTTTAATCATGAATTTACTTATGATGAGGCTTTAATCGGCCACGTTGCGATCGAGGCCACTGGAAATCCTTTACCTGATGAGTCTTTAGTTAAGATGAAAAAATCGGATGCTGTACTTTTTGGTGCAGTAGGCCATCCAAAATACGACAACGATCCTTCTGCGAAAGTACGCCCAGAACAAGGTCTGTTGAAAATGAGAAAAGAACTTGGCTTGTATGCCAACCTTCGTCCTATAAAATTATTTGATGAATTATTAAGCGCATCTAGCATCAAACCAGAAATATTGAAAGGCTCAGATATTTTATTTTTTAGAGAATTAACTGGTGATATTTATTTTGGTGAGAGAGGTCGTAAGAACAATGGCGATACAGCCTACGACATTGCAGAATACAGCCGTTACGAAGTAGAACGTATCGGGCGTAAAGCATTTGAAGCGGCAAGAACTCGTCGTAAAAAACTATGTTCGGTAGACAAAGCAAATGTTTTAGAAACAAGTCGTTTGTGGAGAGAAGTAATTCAGAAATTAGCATTAGAATACCCTGATGTAGAAGTGGAACATCAGTTTGTAGATTCTACAGCCATGATGTTGATCAAAGATCCTCGTCGATTTGATGTAATAGTTACTGCCAATTTATTTGGTGATATCTTAACGGATGAAGCTTCTCAGATCGCAGGTTCTATGGGTATGTTGGCTTCTGCTTCCATCGGCGACGGCACAGGTGTTTACGAGCCTATTCACGGTTCTGCACACGACATTACTGGTAAAGGAGTAGCAAATCCATTAGCTTCTATTCTTTCGGTAGCGTTGATGTTGGATATTTCTTTCGGAATGAAAGCTGAATCTGATTTAGTTATTAGCGCGGTAGATAAAGTATTAAAAGCTGGTTTCCGTACACGTGATATTGCAGATGCGACTACACCTGCAGATAAACTTTTAGGTACCGATGCTATGGGTGCTGAGGTGTTGAAGTTTTTGTAAGTGTACAGAAACCGCTAGATCCAATTGGGTGGGGTAGACTAACCAGTATGAGCGAGAATAGCAATATATTTTACATAAACGAAAAAGCGTTTGACAATAAAAACTGTCAAACGCTTTTTCATTTTAGACTTACTTTCAGCCCTTGCTGGCGTATCCACCAGCAAGCCGCCCATAGGCGATTACTACTCAATCACCCTAATCCCAAAAATACTCCCTATAATGAGTAAGAATTCTAAAATCATTTATCCCTGTTTCATAAAATTTTGCTGAGGAATAATAATACTCTTCTGGCTCCAATACAAAATTCCATTTTTCCTGTAAAGTATTCAAATGAATATAATTTAGTTTTTACTCCACTACTTCTATTGAAAAGAGTTTCACAGGCAACGGATTCCTTTACCAGAATTGATATTCTCTATCGGCATCACCTACATAATATTCTTCCAATTTACTATGTCCATCTTTTATCAGTTGCTTTTTGAATTCATGTGCAGTAAAACTCATCAACGAATGTTGAATATCTCTGCGCTGTGGAACTGTTTCTGGCACTTGAAACAACAAGTGCATGTGATTGAGCATAATAACAAAACCGTATACGATCAACTCTTTCTTTTTTACTAAGAATTGAAATGAGGCAATTACAATATCTTTGAAGTAATCGTTTTGAAAAAGCTGTTTCCAATAAAGATTAGTCGCCGTATAATAAAAATAAATAAGTGTTCCTTTTTTTAGCATAAAAATTTAAAAATGAAAGTCAAATATAGTATATGTTAGAAATACCAGCAAACGACTTGTTGGCGAGACGTTAACAAAGAAAAATGTATACTGGTTTTCTCAGGCGGTCTGTTGGCGAGACACAAGCAAAGGCATCGGAAGGTAGCATTTCTTTACAATTGGCAGTATCCTCCGCCCTTGTTGGCCTCTCGCCAACAAGTCCTTCCTTACGATAGAGCAAAGAAAAAAAACAACTTTTAATCCACTTACAATAATTAGAAGTTATATTTAAGACATGAAAACATACAGTAATCCACAACGAAATTACCTCCTTGTGTTCTTGATATTAATTTTAGGCGTTACGCTCAGTTATATGTCGTGGAGGATTTTTGACGGCATTATGGGAGCGATTGTTTTCTTTACCATATTTCGTCCCCTGCATATCTATCTGACACAAAATAGAAAATGGAAAAGCGGAATTTCTTCTATAGTAATACTCATCCTCTCCTTTCTTGTTCTCATAGTACCTTTCGTTGTTTTCTTTGTAATGGTCTACAACAAAATTATGTACTACGAAATACATCCAGAAGAGCTGGGAATTCTAAAAGAAAAACTCTGGCCAATGATAAAAAAATACATCAGCAATAAAAAAAATGCAGACACTATTATTAATGGAATTCAATCAAAGGTATTTCTTATCTTTTCTAATGCATTAAACAGTATCACCAATGTTCTTTTGCAAATTTCGGTAATGTATTTTCTTTTATACTTTATGCTTAAAGAACATCTCCAACTTGAGAAGGCAATACTTAATTATCTACCTCTAAAAAAACATCAGGCAGAGCGACTAGGAACAGAGCTAACGAATATTACCAACTCCAATATTCTTGGACAGGGTTTCATTTGTTTTGTCCAAGGAATAATCATTA
>JAYTHK010000050.1:0-1940 GCA_043732665.1 Cytophagales bacterium
CAATTTATAACGACCGTTGTCAGGCACAGGAATAGCTTCAAAAGGATATTCTGTCGTTACAATACCTGTATTTTGTAGGAAATAATCTTTATTTTCTACTCCAATCGGCTTTCTTTTATGACGAGCATCTTTAAAATGCTTTAACGTAAGTCCAAGCCCCTGAATCAGAGAAGAAATTCCTGTTTTGATCGTACTAAAATATGTCTTTTCTTTTTTTCGCATGAAGCGTTCTAAAGTTATATCATCCACAAACGCCATACGCCACAGGCAAATACAAGGATTAACGAGGCAGGAATCAATACTTTCCAACAAAGGTACATTAATTGATCTACACGCAAACGTGGATAGGTCCAACGGGCTACTATTTGAATAAACAGCAATACTAAAGCTTTGGAAAGCATCCAGAAAAATCCCCAAATATTTCCTCCTATTGTTCCTGGTGCGCCGCTTGTCCAGTCGGCAAGCTTTGCAGCTCCAACATTGGGGAAAGGTGTATTCCAACTTCCTAGAAATAAAATAGAAGCGAGAAAACAAAGCAGTAACATCATCGCATATTCTCCCAAAAATAAAATTGCAAATCTAAATCCTGAATACTCTGTATGAAATCCAGAGACTAATTCAGACTCTGCTTCGGGAATGTCAAACGGTGCTCTGTTGGCTTCTGCCAGAGAAGCAATAAAGAATATTATGAAAGCGAAAAATAAAACTGGAGAGCGGAATATATTCCAGGTAAGAAATCCTCCCATTTCTGTCACGTCTATTCCCCATGATTTAATTCCGAAGAGGTAATTTTTTTCTGCAGCAAAACCAGCTAAGTCATTTATCCAAATTCCTTGTTGTAAACTTATTTCTTGTAAGTCTAACGACTGACATATCATCACAGCGCATAAGACGGAGAGTGTAAGTGGAATCTCATAAGATACAATTTGAGCTACAGCTCTCAGTGCACCAAACAAAGGATATTTGCTTCCAGATCCCCAGCCCGCCATTATCAGACCTACCACATCTAAAGAAATAATGGTAAGAATATAAAAAACACCTACTTCTAATTTTGAACCAATAATATCTGGAGAAATAGGTAAGGTGGCAAAACCAGCGAAGATAGCAGTGAAGATAACAATCGGCGCAAGTTTAAATAATTTTCGATCGGCTGTGACAGGAATGATATCTTCCTTTTGAATAAGTTTAATCAAGTCGGCAAAACTCTGACCAAGGCCATAGTAACCTACTTCCATTGGCCCCATACGATCTTGAATGAAAGCCGCCACTTTTCTTTCTGCCCAGAGTATAAAAACTGCGTAAATTAATATGAGCGGTAATATGATTATAAAAGCAAACATTTCTCCAACTAAACGGTAAACTAGGAAACGCTAAATTAACCCTAAAATGCGAGAATAAGAAAACATTCCAGTAAGAAGATTTATCTTAATGTTGTTATTTGATTTTAAATGGAATAATAACAGAGTCCATCTTCTTTTTCTCTCTCACGTTGACTACTTGTTCTTTAATTGGTTTCTCCTCTATTCGCCATTTAAAACCTTTTAATATTGTTTCAGGTTCTAGGATTTCATGCGGAGGTATAAACTTTGCATCTGGTTTATTGATATAGGAAATAGTCTTCAATTCCCCGTTTTTAAATTTGATAATGATATTACTACAATCTGCTTTATTGAGCCCAATCAATTCTGTCTTTTTGTCTTCCATAGCGTAGTAGATACTTTGTCCATTTCCAGAAACATCTACCCTGCTAATTTTGTCATTTTTAAACAATGCAACCATCTTTTTTCCTTTTACCTGATTGAAATGTTTAATGGTGTCTTGTGAAACGATAAAGGAATTTATATTTGTATGTAATTGATGCATTTTTTTATTTTTCATCAAAATATTAATAGAATCCGCTGCTATTTGATTACCTCCACTCCATAAAACAGGGTCTGTAT
>JAYTHK010000051.1:0-19139 GCA_043732665.1 Cytophagales bacterium
TATATACGAAGAAGAGCCAAACAATAGATTTCCTGAACAGCTTTTTTATATTAATAGTTGCATTTCAAAGTCTATCATAAAAATATTATCTTTCCAAAATGAAATCCGCCTCCATCGCAGAACTTAAAAAAGAATTGAAGTCGCTCCCCGACACTCAATTGCTGGAAGTTTGTATGCGTCTGGCAAAATACAAAAAGGACAATAAAGAGTTGCTCAACTATTTACTCTTCGAGGCAGGAAACGAACAAGCCTATGTAAATGCTATAAAGGCAGAGATGGACGAACAATTTATGGAAATGAACGGCAGCAATGCATATCTGACCAAAAAAAGTTTACGCAAAATTCTCCGCAATACCAGCAAATACATCAAGTACTCCGATTCCGTCGATACTGAAATCGAGCTACTGATCTATTTTTGTAAAAAAATAAAAACCTCCGCAATCAATAAATTTCTGAGCTCTAACATGGTGCTGACCAATCTTTATCTACAACAATTAAAGAAAATTAACAAAGCTTTGCAACGCTTGCACGAAGATTTGCAATACGATTATAAGCGGGATCTTGAGCAGTTGTAAAACTGGCATCGAGCCGATTTTCAAAAGGTATTTAGTAATAAGAAATCAAATGAATTACCAACAAGTTCTTACTCAAATTGAAAAAGATATCCAGCCTTTGCTTGGTCAAGGGAAAGTAGCCGACTATATCCCTGCATTAGCGGGAGTAAGTCCGCAGAAGTTTGGAATGGCAGTGCATACCGTTAAAGGTGAGAAAAGTTCGGTAGGTAATGCTAAAGAATTATTCTCTATCCAAAGTATTTCTAAAATCTTCACACTATCAATGGCCATTGCGTTGGAAGATTCGGCGATATGGAAACGGGTTGGCAGAGAACCTTCGGGAAGTAAATTCAATTCGCTGATACAATTGGAACATGAGCAAGGCATACCGCGAAATCCTTTTATCAATGCTGGCGCTCATGTAACGACCGACATTGTTTTTTCAAATTACAAAGCACCCAAAAAGGCCATTTTGGATTTTGTAAGAAAAGTAAGTAGCAATACTATTGTAGATTTTGACGAAGACGTAGCAAAATCGGAACGTGAAACAGGCAATCGAAATCTGGCGATGGCTTATTTTATGAAGAGTTTTGGAAACATCACAAATCCCGTAAGTGAAGTGCTGGATGTTTATTTTCATCAATGTTCTATCGCCATGAATTGCGAAGATCTTAGCAAAGCACTTCTATACCTTGCCAACGAAGGAGTAATTCCCTCTACTGGAGAAACAGTTATTTCTAAAAGAAATTCCGACCGAATCAATGCGCTTATGCTTACCTGCGGAATGTACGATTCAGTTGGAGATTTTGCCTACAGAGTTGGCCTTCCTTCAAAAAGTGGAGTGGGCGGCGGCATCGTATCTATTGTGCCAGGCGAAATGAGTATTGCTGTTTGGTCTCCAGGGCTAAGTGAATCAGGCAACTCGCTCGTGGGCACAAAGGCGTTAGAGTTGTTTGTGCAGTATACAGGGAAGGCGATATTCTAGTATTATCTGTAGTTGGAATTGAGAATAATAAAACTAATAATTACAAAAGTGTTCTTGTATATGGATAAAGAGAAGAAACAATCAAACGCCAATAATCTTTTACATGGTCTAACATTAGAAACTATTCTGACAGATTTGGTGGCATACATAGGCTGGGAGAAAATGGCAGAAAAAATTCAAATCAATTGTTTTTTAAACGAACCAAGTATTAAATCGAGCTTAGCATTTCTACGAAAAACACCTTGGGCAAGACGTAAAGTAGAAATTATGTACGAGTTCAATTTAAAGAAAATTACCAACGCAAAAGAGCAGAAATGATTTACCAGTTTGTTTTTAGAATATGGTAAGAAGTGAAAAGTAAAAGGGGAAAACTTTATGCTTTTGGCACAACAATAATTAAATGTTATTCAGAAGGAACCTATTTATTAATGGAAGGAGAAGCTCAAAGAGAAAGACTCCATTTTTAATCATTTAGGATATTCCACGATAGACTTTATTACTAAATAGGTTTCTCCTGAATTACTACACTTATTCCCCTGAAGTACAATCAACTTTTGGCGTACATACAGGACCTTCCACTACGGACAATTTTGTTTTGGAATTTTCCACTTCAAATTCTTCCCAAGATTTGCGAAGCGTGCTTAAAAACACTTGAGAATCCTGAGCACCAGAAACGGCATACTTCTGATTAAAGACAAAAAAAGGAACACCTCTCACACCCACTTGCCTCGATTCATAACTATCTTTCTGCACTTCTTCTGCATACAAATTGCTTTCCAGCATTTGCTTCAACGCAGAAGGATCCAAGCCGATATTTTTTCCTAACTCAATAAGAACAGTATGATCGGCAATATTTTTACTATCGGTAAAATAGGCTTTAAATAATTGTTCTTCGGCCTCCCCTCCTTTATTTTGTTTTTTAGCCATCTGCACAAAACGATGTGCGTCAAAAGAATTTGCCACTACCGATTTGTCTAAATTATAGTTTAAGCCTTCTTCTGCAGCCATAGCAGATACATGGTCGTTCATCTCTTTGGCATAATCTAATGTCCAACCTTTTACTTCCGTCAAATATTGATTGATACTTTTAGTTGGTTCCGTTTTCATTTGTGGATTTAGCTGAAAACTTTTCCATTCAATCTCTATCGCTTCGTTATTTGAAAATTGAGAAAGTGCCTTTTCAAATTTTCTTTTTCCTATGTAACAAAATGGACACATCACATCACTCCATATTTCTACTTTCATCGTTGCTTTTTTTATTTATGCTCTGATTATTAATACTTGTAATTTCTGATAGGCTGGTAAATTCTAATCCTTTTATTAAACCAAACAATTAAGAAAATAATTCCGTTTGCCTATTTCATGGATCTGGGTGAGTGCCAGAAAAATATCTGCGTTTCCTTAGTTACAAGATCCGTCATCACCGTTCTTTTTCAGTTTGAGTTTTTTTGCGACTGGCTATAAGTTTTATTTTAACAAAGGAAAATGTTTCAAAATTGCCTCGACCTCTTCTTTTTTGTTCGTACCAATCAACAAGGTGCTACCGTCTTTAAAAGTTAGCTGCATTCCTATGTTCCCGGAGACATTATACGCTTTGCCTCCAGAGCTATAACGTAGACCCCAACCGCCATATTCTCCTAATGGTTTATACTTGCGAACTTCTACTTTTTCTAACTGATCCCAGGAAATAGTAATGAAAGAGGTATGAAAAGGGAAAAAGCGAACCTGAATTCCTTTCACATTAATTCTTGTTTCAAGTATGAAAAAATAAAAAGTGGTGCTGATGAATGCTATAGTACCAGCAGCAATCCAAAGACCAATATTAGTGGGATACACCATCAATAAATAAGTAATGGCGAATTCTATAAAGCCATTTACTCCTAAAATAATAAGCCATAACCACCATTGATTAAATCTCTGACGCTCTTGAAATACATAGTCCATATATAAATTTAGTAAGGCAAGAAAGATTAAATTAATAGATGTATTTAGTTAAATATTATTAATAAAACATGATTGTTGGATTTCATATATTACAGAGATTCAACAATTCTGTTTATTATATTCATTTTATCTCTTAGCCATTTATATTTTTTGATTACTTTTTCTTCTTTATGCTGAAGTCCTTCATTAATTATATGGTCTAGGATATCAAACAAATCTTTTGCATTTGATTTCTTATTAATTTCACCAATTAGGTCTATGTATTTTATATTTCCTTCATCAGTTTTAATATACATAAAATTATTCCAATATAAACTATAAGTAATTTGACTTCCGCCAAAAGTTGGCAAAGGGTTTTCATCAAGGCTTTCGTCCAATATAATTCTTGGAAATTCAGCAGTTTTTTCCAAAGAAGCTGCTTTTACAAGTGCTGGCCCAAAAATAAAATTTGGTGTATGTACAAGTTCTCCGAATACTAATGCGCCTCTAGCAATTAATCTATGTTCTAAAAGCTTAATTAATATCTCAATAATAAGTTTTAATTGGGTAGGTGAAGCATTTCTTCGTATGATAGAAATTACGATACTATCTGAGAAATGTGTGATTTGCAGATTATCATCGTTTTCGTTTTTATAATCTTTAATTATCAAATCAATTTCTGTGAACAGTTGGTTTATTTGGTCTGCGTCAAGGGTTTTCTTTTTAACGATATCACCGAATCCGAGTATATCAAAAAAGCATAATGTCCTATTTTCATATTTCATCTTATGATTCAGCTAAAATTTTATATTTAGTATAAAAATAGCTGATAAATGGGTTACAAACAAAGGTGTAAACAGTTATTAGAAAGTTTACTAGTAAAGGAGAAATATATCATGTTCAGTGATTTGGTATCTTCAATTTATGGATCTATCTTATGTAAGAAGTTAAGGATAAGCAAGAAAATTCAACTAGCGAATTAATAGCAGAAGTACTGAAAAAATTTAAGATTAATGGGAAAGGAATTAAAGCCAAAGAATAGATGGTACTTAATTTATGTAAGCATGGGGATTATGGTTGGTAGTGAGAAAGGTGGTAATTATTTAGTTTCACTTTTTAACACTATGAAAAGATGGTATCGCAAAGACAATACTAGTGTATTATCCTTAGAAAAAGCTTCCCATAGTTCAAGAATAAACACATATAAAATATCAGAATCTAAACAAACGCCACGAGCTATAAATCCGGAAGGACGTATAAGAAATGTAAGACAACAACAAGTACGAAAATTTTATTATCGCAACAGTTACTAATTTTAATCTTGCGCCACATACTTACACAAAAAATTAAAGCTATTCTTATCAAGTAGCTTTTTTTATATCTTTGGTTGGAGTAAAGATAAAACCTATGTTTACTTACAACTTAAAATTCTTAGTTTATTAGTAATATTTAACTAAGTAAATCTATAAATTAAATTGCCATAGTCGCGACACTATGTTGCGTTTATCTTAAACTTAGATTTTTTAAAAATCTCTGTTGCTTTTTTATCTTTCATCAATTCCTGAAGCGTCACTGTAGGATTTTCTTTCATGTACTTTCGTACAATCTGCCAACCTAACCAGCGGCCTATTCTGCCTGGGCATTTGTCTCCTATCACTGTCACTTTTGGGCTCTCTCCTAAATAGCGCTGCTTGGTTTTATGATTGACATCGAATAAAAGTTTCTTCTCAATAAAATGTCCCCAGATTACATCTACATTTTTATCTGTCTCGGTCATTTCTTCTGTCGTATATTGTATGTTCAGACTGTCGGGAAGTTCTGGCAGTATTCGTTCAAGAAAATAATGTGCTTTACCATAATGGATCATTTCGGCAATCATGGTTTCATCTTTGTCGTCAAACTCATTGTACTTAGCCGAAATTGCCAAACCCATCATCGGAACTAGCTCGGCTTTGTTGTACCTGGAAAGCATATATTCAAAAAACTGCGGACGATAACGGGCTTTATTTCCCAAAAAATAATCTATAGAAATCACGATCAGGCTGTCTGAAAAAGAGAAGTCGCGGTCAAACTGAAAACCTGTAACAATTGTATTTACCCGAGGTACGTTATACTCAGGGTAATAATACTTCATGTAGCTGAACATATCGCTCATCTGTGTATTTAAGTCTGAAAAGTCGCCGTAGAATTTTTCATTATCGTCGTAAAATTCTTTCAACGAAACATTCGTGTACATCTGATAAACCTTATTTACAAAGGGAGCCTCGTTGGCAGCATTGGGGACTTCAAAGTATTGTTTCACCAACATTGGATGTTTTGTCAAAAAAGCAGAAACGTCTTCTTTGGTTTTAAAAGCAAACATTTCACGCTCCAGCCTTTCTACTTTTACTTCAACTTTAGCTTTCTCAAATTCATCCGACTTCACTTCTACCGTTTCTTTGTCGGGAAGATTAGACGTTTTAGTGTTGCAACCCATTAAGGCAGCGACTGTTACTACAATTAGAATAAATAGCTTCTTTTTCATGAAATAAAACAGGTCTTATAAATCGCAATTTATAAATAATCTTGCGCTATTTTTTATTCTACAGTAAATACTAAAATGGCTACGATTTTAGTATCTGAAAATTTACAAAAGTAGTTTTAAACATACCCACGTGGATAATCAGGTGGATAAAACTGTTTTTCGATAAGGCATTTTCATTAAAATAACACATCTTTGTATAGAAATATAATTTAACCATATAATAATATAATGAGTTTATTAGTAGTAGGTTCCGTAGCATTTGACGCCATAGAAACCCCTTTTGGGAAAACCGATAAAATAATAGGAGGAGCAGCCACTTATATAAGTCTGTCCTCTTCTTATTTCACCGAACAAGTAAATCTTATAGCTGTAGTGGGCGAAGATTTCCCAAAATCAGACATCGAATTGTTAGAATCTCACGGTGTAGACACCGAAGGTCTTCAGATCAAAAAAGGTGAAAAATCGTTTTTCTGGTCGGGCAAATACCACAACGATATGAATACCCGTGATACACTCGTTACCGAGCTTAACGTATTGGGCACATTTGACCCAATTATACCAGAGGCTTATCAGGACTGCGAGTATTTAATGCTTGGAAACTTGTCTCCAAAAGTGCAAAGTACAGTAATAGGTCGTTTGAAAAAAAGACCAAAACTAATCGTAATGGACACGATGAATTTTTGGATGGATATTGCCTTGGACGACTTAAAAGAAACGCTAACGATGGTGGATGTCCTTTCCATCAACGACGAAGAGGCACGCCAATTGTCAGGCGAGTATTCTCTGGTAAAAGCGGCGAAAAAAATTATGGCTATGGGGCCAAAATACTTGATCATTAAAAAAGGGGAGCATGGCGCATTGTTGTTCCATAAAAGCCAGGTGTTTTTAGCTCCAGCACTTCCGTTGGAAGATGTATTTGACCCAACAGGTGCAGGAGATACGTTTGCTGGAGGCTTTGTTGGCTACCTTGCCAGTACGAACGACATCTCTTTTGAAAATATGAAAAGAGCGATAATATACGGTTCCGCAATGGCTTCATTCTGTGTAGAGAAGTTTGGAACAGAGAGGATTACAAACTTGCCAGAAAAAGAGTTGAAAAGTCGAGTAAAGGAATTTGTTGATCTTGTACAATTTGAAGTAACCGTATAATCTATTGATAAACAATAAAATATAGTTTTAGTTAAAAAAAGAAAAGAATAGTCAAGATTATATCAAATTGTATTTTAGAATATTACAAAAAAAATGTACTTTTGATGTGCTTTTTCAATCTATTTGTAAAGATAGCATACAGATAAGAATAAATAACAACGTGAGCGTAATAACTAATTTGCAATACCGAATGAAAAAATTGAATGTTAAACTATGCCTGTTTGCGGTAGCAGCGATGTTCAGTTATTCATCCAATGCTGCTATTTTTGTAATCTCTGGTATCTATCAGGGCAAAAACGTATTTATCCAAAATCCTTCTATGGGTGAAGGGAGCACTATATTTTGTACCAACGATGTATACGTGAACGACGTAAAAGTGATGTCTAACATCACCACAGGCGCTTACGAAATAGATTTGTCTGCTGTACGCATCAGTTCGCAAATCACAATAAAGATTACACACAAAGACGGTTGTAAGCCAAGGGTTTTAAATCCACAGGTGATAAAACCTTCTAGTATGTTCCACTATAACTCTTTCCAAGTAGACAAAGAACATTTTATATGGTCTACGAGAGGCGAAAAACCAAGAGCCAAATATATGTTGGAATATTATGCCAACGACAAATGGAATATGCTGAAAGAGATGCCAAACAAAGGTTCTGTTATTCTCAACAATTACGACACTGACGGGGTAATGATTGGTAATCACAAATACAGACTTAAGCTGATCGAAGCAGAAGGTAGAGTGCACTACTCGCAAATTGTAGAGTTTACGAAATAATTTTTTTAATATTAATACTTCGTAGATAGGAATCATAATGTGTTTCAGCCAATAATAAACCACAAATTCAAACCTTTCTTCCGTGCTAATAATAAAACCGTCAAACCAACTATTAATAATGAAGATGCATCCATAGCATCTCTACGAAATTTCGACCAGTACAGGTGCATGATCCGAATGTTTGGCTTCTGGCAAAATAATGCAACGCACCAGACGACTTTTCAAAGGTTCTGTTACTGCCTGATAATCAATACGCCACCCTAGATTACGCTCACGTATCGTTGGAAAACGTTGGCTCCACCAAGTATATTGGTGAGGCTCTTGATTGAATTGTCGGAAAGCGTCGATGTACCCACTTGTGAAAAGCTTTTCCATCCATTCTCTTTCCTCTTGCAAATACCCTGAAGAATTGGCATTTGATTTTGGATTATGGATATCGATTGGTTTGTGACAAATATTATAATCCCCACAAATAACCAGATTCGGTTTCGTCTTTTTTAATTCTTGTGCATACGCGAAAAAATCGTCCAACCATTTGTACTTGAAAGTTTGTCTTTCGCCTCCACTCGTGCCAGAAGGCATATAGACAGACATGACGGAAAGGTCTCCGAAATCTGCTCGTATTACCCGGCCTTCGCGGTCGTATAGTTCTATCCCGCAACCAATCTCTACATGATCGGGTTTTATCTTTGTGAAAATAGCAGTGCCGCTGTACCCTTTCTTTTCTGCAGAATGGAGGAAAATTTCATATCCCAATTTCTTAATCTCCGTCCAGTCTACATCTTTTTCAAGCGCCTTTATTTCCTGTAAGCAAACTACATCGGCATCGGTAGCTTTTAACCAATCTATAAATCCTTTTTTTATGGCGGCACGGATGCCGTTTACATTATAGGTAACGATTTTCATATTTTTTTTAAACAAAAACCTCTTTGTCAAAATATTCCACCACGTGCATTTGTAGAAATTTTTCTTGTTCTTCTAACGAAAGTTTCGGTACTTGTTTTACGTTTTTCCAGTGTGGCCAGCCGTCTGCGTCCTGAAATTCCAATTCGTAGTAGCCTGAAAAACTTAGTATTTTACAAACTGCGATATGCATCAAGTCTTGTTTTTGTTCTTTCGTAAAAGTGGTTTTCCCTTTCCCCAATTCCTGAATGCCAATCATAAAAAGGATAATATCCATGTTCGGTTTCTTTCCCGTCAATTGAATAAAGTGGTAAACTACCTTTTGCCATTTCTTCTCAAAATCTTCTTCTTCCATTCTTCAACTGCATTTTTAATTGAAATTTTAATTTTTGATTCTGCTCTAATGGTTGATACTTAATCTACCACTAGAAGTGCTGTCGTCGTTTAAAGAAAAAGCATAGCATAAATGTTATGCCACAAGACGAACAATGTTCTTTACCTAACTTTTCACCTCTTATCCTCTTAACATCCTTTTAATTCAAATTCTATTTCCTTTTTCCGGTCTTCGGATTCTTTAAGATATTCGTGACCGCTTTTTATTTTAGGATCTATCTGCGAAAGACTCTTTTTGGCATCTTTCATCTTCTTCGCTGCTTCAGCTTGGTCAGCCAGTTTCATGCCTTCGTCGCCTGCTTTGAACGCTTTGTTTGCCATATCCAAAGCGAGTTTTGCTTCTTCTAAGGCTCCTTTGCATTCTTTTGTCCGTTCTACATATCCTTTGTAAAGCGTTATCAATTCCAATGCGTTTATTTTCAGACTTTGGCAATTTTCGCTCAGCCTTTTCGCTTCTCCCTTCAGATAATCGGTGTTAGCTGTATCTTTTCCAATCATAACGACAAGGTCTGTTTTCGTATCCTGTGCTTTTATTCCCGAAAGGGACAAAAACAGCAGTAAAAAAATAGGCATGAAGACGATTTCTTTTTTTATCATAACGATCATCGTTTATATACATCAATCTAAGGTATATTTGTTTCTATGAATAAGGAATTTTATATTTCATAAAATACTTTTGGATAAAAATAGTAAATATATAGTATATGTCAGTACTACGCCCCTTCAATATTAAAAAATGGATAGAAGAAAATCGGCATCTGCTAAAGCCACCCGTAGGAAACCAGCAAGTATACAGAGGCAATCAAGACTTTATCGTCATGGTAGTAGGCGGACCCAACTCCAGAAAAGACTTTCATTACAACGAAGGAGAAGAATTCTTTTATCAATTAGAAGGAGACATCAACGTCCGCATCATAGAAGACCACAAATTGGTGGACATCTCCATAAAAGAAGGAGAAATTTTCTTACTCCCTCCTAGAACACCTCATTTGCCGCAGCGTAACGCAAATACCGTTGGGTTGGTCATAGAACGTTACCGCATAGCTGGTGAGAAAGACGGCTGTTTGTGGTTTTGCGAAAATTGTAATCATAAAATTTACGAAGAATATTTTGAACTCACCGATATTGTAAGGCAACTTCCAATAGTGATGGATAAATTTTATGCATCTAAAGAAAGTCGAACCTGTGAGAAATGCGGTACGATAATGGAGCCACCTGCAAAACTTAATTAGCGCTCTTTTAACACACTTTGTACCTAGCCATTTTATGTAACTTTCTAATTAAGAATATATTAGATGTGTTCTGCTCATGAAAATAACGATTAAATTGTATTAAAACTGGATGAAAAATCGTATATTTGAGTCTATGAATAATGTTCTTGAAGCCAACGTTAAATCTCCTCGCATAGAAAAAGTGTCTTTTGCCAATCAAAAGGTTGCTGTTTTTGCAGAGTTGAAAAAACGTGTTAAAGATTATTTTGCGGCAACGGGATTTGAAACCAGCGGAAATGCAAGTCTATACTTCAAAGCTGTTTTTTTTATTTCAACCTATCTTGGTGGTTATGCTGCATTAATGCTTTTGAATCTTCCTGGTTGGTTAGCGATAGGCATTTGTGCTTATCTTGGTTTTACCGCCGCCGCCATTGGTTTTAACTTAATGCACGACGGTTCGCACGGCAGTTTTTCTAACAAACAATGGATCAATACACTTTGTGCCTATAGCATAAATTTTTTGGGTGGAGATGCTCTTCTATGGAAAAACAAACACAATATTATTCACCATACGTTTACCAATATTGAAGGCCACGATCAAGACATCGCCATGATGCCTGTTTTGAGGAGCAATGTTTTACAGAAAAAATACAGCCTTCATAAATACCAACATGTTTATTGTTTTCTGGTGTATGGACTTTCCTCCTTGCTCTGGGTTTTTATGTTGGATTATATAAAATATTTTACAGGAAAAGTTGGCAACATAAAAATTGCAGGAATGACGACTAAAGACCATGTCATTTTTTGGATTACGAAAGTCTCTTATATCGCTTTGTACTTGGTATTGCCTTCTATAATTTGGGGTTGGGGATATACAGTCTTGGGCTTTATGGTTTATCATTTTATGTTGGGAATAACACTTTCTATTGTCTTCCAACTCGCACATGTGGTAGAAGAAACAGAGTTTACCGACAAGCATTTTGAAAACAATAAAATAGACGATGAATGGGCCATTCACCAATTGAAAACTACGGCCAATTTTGCTACAGGAAGTAAATTCGTAAGTTGGTTTACAGGAGGATTAAATTTTCAGGTAGAACATCATTTGTTTCCAAAAATAAGCCACGTTCATTATCCTGCATTGAACAAAATTGTAAAAAAGGTTTGTGCAGACATGAACTTACCTTACCATGAATTTTCTTCTTTCGGCAAAGCAGTACAATCGCATGTGAAACATTTGAAAGAGACTGGAAAGGCTTAGCGTAGCACCTGTTGGCGCAGACTGAAAGTCTGCGCCAACAGAAGTAAATTATTTCTTTTTCTTCTCCTTAAATTCTATGACCGTAGTAACATCTGATTTTTTCTTGCCCAACAGCTTCGCATCTTTCCATTCAAACGTAGCATAATCCTCGAAGCCTTCGATTACAATACGTTCATTGATCTCAGACCAAGGATACGTTTGTTTTTCTTCTACAGCATTCTTGTTGTATTTTGCTTCTCTTTCCTTTGGTGTGCATGTTGTGCTTTTGTATAGTAATATACTTCCACTGTTTCTTGTTTAAAGTTCAACACACAGTAAGTCAAAATAACACAGCCTCCTCCACTCATTTTTTTACAAACATAATTGACTTCTGCTTCGTACGTTTTTCCTGCGACTTGTGCGTTTGCTTTCATAGTAGTAACAATCAAAAATAGTGTTACAATAAATATAAGTTTTTTTGATTTCATTTATAAGATTGTTAGTATAATCTTTTATTACTTATTCCGTGGTTGGTGAGACACCAGCCACGGAATTGAACGGCTGCTGGAGAAAAGCTTCAACAGCGGCGAAAAGAAAACATTACCAGAATTTCAATCCACCACAAATCGAAAAACTAGTAGCTCCTTCAAATTTTGAATAGGAATGAGTAGAGCGCCCGGTAAAACGAGCTTCTATAAATGGGGTGATTTTTTTAATCGGTTTTTCAAAACCAATAACCACTACAAAATCATTCCCAATTTTATTTGCAAAACTAGACAGATCTACACTTCTGTTACTTTTTTGATTTATGAAATAAAAGTTTGGTGTAGTAAGATAAAGGGATGAATCTGCTTTTCCTTGAAAAAATAATGGATCATTGTTGTTGTAAAATCGAATGCAAGAAAATTCTGAATCTCCTGAATAGGCAACAGAAGAAAGTCCAATAAAAGGAGCGATTCCACCCATTGCATAAAATTTTATTTTTCCACCGATTTTGTATTTTAGCATAATAGGAAGCTGTAGATGTGCTCCTTTTATCTTGACAACTCTATAATCTACTGCGTTTCCAAAATCATCAAGTGCAATTGCTGTTGTTAAACGTGTTTTTTGAGAATAATTAATTTCTAATTGAATTGATAAATGTTTGGATACTCGAAATTCATTTATTATTCCATAGTTATAGTTTCCAATACCACCACCACCGCGGATACCCAACGAATAGGGTCTTTGAGCAAATAGTGTATAGGAAAACAAAACCAGAAGAAGAAATGTGAGTGCTTTTTTCATAGTGCTACGCAAATAAAGATAAATTGTAAAAATTAATATATGCAAATAGTACTCAACAATTTTTATCCTTTTCACAATTAAAAAAACAGCTGATTGATTCTGTAATAAATATAGGGATTTTTCCGCCGTTGTTGGAGCTTTTTCTCCAACAATACGCTTCTTCTGTTCACAGCATTCAATATACTTCGATTTTATTTTTCTGTAACGCTCTTTTGAATTATAACCAAAGGGAAAAGGGCATTTGAAAATCACGGGCCTTTGCAGTAAATGGCTGTTGGAGAAAAGCTCCAACAACGGCGAAAATCATCAGATTGCCAAATTATCAAATCCCCATATATCTTTTTAAGACTCCTGCATTATGCTTTCGAACCCTAAACAAGAAAAGGTATGGCAGGCAAAAAAGAAACTCCAAGACAGAAGATGATCGGAATGATGTATCTGGTATTGACAGCGCTATTGGCTTTACAAGTAAGCTCTGCGTTGATTTACAAATTTCAGGCGTTGAATACGAGTCTGGAAAAAACCGTTCTTTCCACCGATATTGGAAATAGGAATAAGCTGGCAATAATAGGCGCACTCGTAAAAAAACGAGGAGAAAAACCGAAGGAAGTCAAGCTATTTAAGGATGCGGGAGAAGTTCGTTTGCAAACGCAGGCGATGCTTAGCACAATAGACGAACTCAAAAAAGAATTGATAGACAAAAGCGGTGGATACAACGAAGACGGCAGTTTTAAAGGGGCTAACGAAGAAACGGAAATTGAAGTCATCATGCTTGGCGCCAATGAAAATTCTGGAAAAGCCTACCTGCTCAAAAAGAAACTCGACGACTATGTAGCCTTCATGAATAATTATTCTGCAACCAAATTTGAGCCGCTTGCAAGAAACGCCAACGAAGATCCAACGCTGGAAAATAATACTGACCAGAGAAATAAAGACTATGCCCATCTGAACTTCGGACAAACGCCAATGGTAGCAGCCTTGGCAGTGCTGAGTGAGACAGAGGCGAAAATAGTGAATATGGAAAACCGCATTATGGTAGCTATTTCGGACAGCATTGGTATTAGCGATTATACTTTTGACAGGTTAAAACCTGTTGTAAAGCCTCAATCTGATTACGTCGTGGCGGGCACCAAGTACCAGGCGGAAATGTTTATGGTCGCTACTTCCACCTCCTTGAAACCACAAATGAAGCTCGGCAATCCCAGTTTGAAAGTAAACGAAGATGGCATCGGTACGTTGGACTTTGTGGCAAGTGGAGGAAATTATGGACCTAACGGCACATTGAAGAAAACCTGGACGGGGAAAATAAAGATGAAAACACCTGATGGGAAAGACACCACGTATAATATAGAACATCAATACACAGTAGTAAAGCCAGTAATACAAGTGCAATCTGCCTCTATACAATTACTTTATAGGAATTGTGGAAATAAAATGAATGTTACGGTACCCGCCTTAGGTCCAGAATTAAACCCTGTTTTCTAAGCGGAAGGTGCTACTATTATAAATGGTGATCGTGCAGGTGTGATTACGCTTGTACCCACGTTGGCAAAAGTAAAACTCGGCGTAACGAATAATGGAAATTTTCTGGGACAAGAGGTTTTTTGGGTAAAACTTGTCCCGCTCCCTTCTATAGAAGTAAAAGTGAGTAATAAGAAAGTAGTTCCTACGGCAGGAATAAGTATTTCTGAAGCGAGAAACGTGAGCATCAAGGTTGTTCCTGAGCGAGGTTTTGCCGAAGCACTCCCTGCCGATGCCAGATACATGATTTCTGAAGCCAAAATCATTCTGGCAAGAGGAAGCCGACAAATAAAAGAGATCCCTGTAACTGGACAAAACATGAGTCTGGCTTCTTTAACAAATGAAATGCAAAAAGGAGACAGATTGATTATTGAAGTAAGCAAGGTGAGACGTATCAATTTTAAAAACGAATCAGAAGACGTAGCTATCCCAAAATACTATGAAACCATTGCCCTGAATTAATCGTACAAAGCGCACTTTGCCCATTTTATTTACTTGATATATTATTAATATCTATTAATCAAGCATCTATGTTTTTTAAAAAGCATAGATGCTTTAATTTTGGCGGATTTTTTTTCACTTCAATGTCTCATGGGTGATTCAACGTAAGAATTTGAAGGGTATTACCCTTCAAATATTTCCGTACAGTAGGATTTTGAAAATCAATGTCCCTATACAGCCAATCAAGTTGCCAGTAAATCACAAAATTATGTACCATTTTTGACAAAAAAGAACAGTTTTTACTTGCTAAAATGACAAGTTTGGCAAAAAACCTACATCAGTTTGGAGAAGTGAAAAATATAGGAGGTCTGAAAATCATTATTTTGCAGTAACTTGCAAGAATATTTAGAAAAAAAATGATACAAAAACTGAAAAAACGCTTACTTTTAATAACCGTCTTGTCGATGTTATTATTTGTTGCTAATAGTAAAGACTTGTACGCACAAGGAAGTAAAGTAAAAGAAGTATCCCGTTTATACGAGTCGCTTCAGAGCCATAAAATAGCATTTCCTAAAACGGTGTTGGCAATTGTTATTTATGAAACAGGTTGGATGCAATGCAAAAGTTGCGCCCTGGACGACTATAATAACTTGTTCGGCTTTCGTACAAATAAGGACTTTATAAAGTTCGCCTCTGTAACCGAATCCATCAAATACCTGAAAACATGGCAAACCAAGTATTACAAACCTTGGAAAGTCAGACACCCAAAGGGAACGTATTATGAGTACCTGAGATATATCCGTTATTGCGACAATATGGACAACTATATCAAGACCATCAAAAGTATAGAAGGATGGATCGCTCTTAATATAGAAAAGGAGAAATGGAAGAATTAGTCAATTGTTGTCACCTTAAGGCATAAAAAATCCGACAAGATATCTTATCGGATTTTTTATGCCTTTTATGCTAGATGATGTTTGCCTTTTCGTTGGCGTCTCGCCAACAAATTTACTAGACCAGTCCTAAACCCTACTGTTGTTTTAGTTCTTCTGCTCTAGCTTTGTATTTGCGAGCGTCGTTGATTTCTTGAGCTTTGCTGTATTCCTCAATAATGACAGAATATGCATTTATTGCATTTTCATAATCTTTATTGATTTCATAAGCCATGGCTAATTTTAAAATATAGCGAGGCGTAAAAAACTCATTTGGATTGTATTCAGTAGCTTTTTTATAGTAAGAGATAGCATTTTCTGTATCTTTCAACTCCATATATGCGTCTCCAATTAAAGAATAAGCTCTCGCCTGCACAAGGACATCTCCGCCGTTGAATTTTTTCAAGTATTCGATAGCATCTTCAAATTTACCTTTTCTTAGATAAATCACTCCTATATAATAGTTGGCAAGGTTGGCAGAAGGCGACAGGCTGTATTCAGATGAAATGTCCAAAAAGCCTCTATTTACTTTGTCTCCGTTTAGAGCCAAGTCGAAAGAATCGCGTTGGAAGTAGTTTTCAGGAATGAACATTTCTTTTTTAGCATCCGCATCTTGTGAAGAAGCCATGTATCTGTATCCGCCAAAGGCAGCACCAGCAAGTAGTACTGTACCCAATAAAAGGAAAATGATTTTACTGTTTTTATCAAAAAAGCTTTCGATGTCTATTGAAGAAACGGTAGTATTTGTTTCTTTTTTCTTGTTGTGCTGAACAGGTTCGTCGAGCAACTCGGCTGTTTTGTTCTCTTTGTTCTTTGCCATTATAGTTTTATAAGATAATTATTTGGGACGCAAATATAAGGAAATTATTCATTTATATAGGGATAGTCTTCTTGTACATAAACGTCTTTAAATGCTTCTTCTGGAGATGGATAAGGAGACTCTTCCGCAAATTTAACGGAAGCCTCTACTTGATCTTTTATTTTCTTATCAATTGCTTCTAAATCTGCTTCGGTAGCAAACTTACTTGCCAGTAGTACTTCTCTTACTTGTTCTATTGGATCTTTTGCTTTATATTCTTCTAATTCTTCTTTCGTTCTGTATTTTGCAGGATCAGACATAGAATGTCCTTTATAACGGTAAGTTCTGAATTCCAATAAAGTAGGACCATCGCCTTTTCTGGCTCTTTCGGCTGCTTTTTCTACGGCTACGTGCACGGCTTCTGCACTCATGGCATCTACTGGTTCTGAAGGTATATCGTATGCTTCACCAAGAGTATAGAGTTCGGTAACGTTAGAAGTTCTTTTTACAGAAGTTCCCATTGCATATCCATTGTTTTCGATTACGAAAATAACAGGCAGCTTCCAGGTCATTGCCATATTTAGTGCTTCGTGAAATGCACCTTGGCGTACAGCACCATCGCCCATAAAACAGATGCTAAGATTTTTGGTTTTTTTGAATTTTTCTGCGAAAGCAAGACCTGCTCCAAGTGGAATTTGTCCACCCACAATACCGTGTCCGCCTATAAAGTTTACTGATTTATCAAAGATGTGCATCGAACCGCCCTTTCCTTTAGAGCATCCAGTAATCTTGCCATACATTTCGGCCATGATTACATTAGGTGATGTACCCAATGCTAGAGGGAAACCGTGGTCACGGTATGAAGTGAGCCATTTGTCGTCTTTAGTAAGCGCACTCGCCGCTCCTGCAGCACATGCCTCTTGGCCTATGTAAAGGTGACAGAATCCTTTTATCTTTTGTTGACCATAAAGCTGACCAGTTTTTTCTTCAAATTTTCTAATTAAAACCATTTTCTCATACCAGAAAAGGTAAGTTTCTTTACTAAATTTAGAAGAGGCATTTACTTTTGCCTTAGATGTTTCTTTTACGTTCGCCATATTTTTCCTATAAAAAGAAGTCAAAAATAAGTAATTTTAACTTAATGTTCCTAAAAAAGATAAATTTAATAAATTTTAAAAACTACGCAGAAACGGAGATAAGCTTTTCTTCGCAAATTAATATTTTTACTGGGCCAAACGGTGCTGGCAAAACCAATTTACTCGATTCCATTTACTGTCTTTCCTTGACTAAGAGCGCATTCAGTTCCAACGAAGCCAATTCTATTAAACACAGCACAAACTTCTTCTCGATATTGGGGCACTTTTTCAGAAACGGAGATACGCATACCGTTCAATACGATTTGGCAGGTCTAAAAAAAACATTGAGGTTAGATAAAACTCCTTACGACAAACTTAGCGAACATATCGGGGCTTTTCCTGTAGTGTTAGTCACTCCTTATGATACTGATGTAATAAGAGAAGGCAGCGAAGAACGCCGAAAATTTTTTGATACCATTATTTCTCAATTAGACAATCTATACCTTACCGAACTTATTCGGTATAATAATGTGCTCAAGCAGCGAAATAGCCTGCTAAAACAATTTGCTGAGAGAAACGCTGTAGACAAAGAGCTTATCGATTCATACAACCATCAGTTACTAAAGTCAGGTAAAATCATTTATGAAAAACGGTACGCGTTTATTGACTCTTTTATTCCATTGTTTAAAGCACATTATTCCAACCTTTCGGACGAAAAAGAAACGCCAGAACTGATTTATGAATCACAACTTGGAGAGCGTAATTTTGAGCAGAAATTTTTGCAAAATTTAAACCAAGACATTCTTTTACAACGTACTCGCATGGGTGTGCACAAGGACGAATATGCATTTTCCCTAGATGGGCATGCTGTAAAAGGCTATGGCTCACAAGGACAACAAAAATCATTTATCATAGCACTAAAACTGGCGCATTTCGATAGTATTAAAAACAATAAAAAGATCAAACCTATTTTGTTGCTCGACGATATATTTGACAAACTTGATGATATTCGTATAAACAAACTCATGGAAATGGTAGCACAAGATGCTTTCGGGCAATTGTTTATTACTGATGCCAGACCAGAACATACGGAAAAAATAGTTGGAAAGATCAATGCAGAAATCTGTATCTTTCACATTGCAAATGGAGAGGTAACAGCAGAAAAACAGCTTTCATGAAAAAAGATTATTATAACAAACGGAAGGCAGAAATTTCACCTTTGAAAGAAGCCATCAACGAAATGTTGAAGGCCTATAAGCTTAGTGGAAAAATAAATGAAACGCAAGTAATCGAGTCTTGGGAAAGGCTTATGGGGAAATCAATAGCTTCGCGTACTACAGATTTAAAATTTCGTTATAAAAAACTCTATATCACCTTAAGTTCTGCTCCCCTAAGACAAGAACTTTCAATGTCTAAATCA
>JAYTHK010000052.1:0-6711 GCA_043732665.1 Cytophagales bacterium
TTTTCATCTTTTTTTATCACTGCAGCATCGTCTCCAATACCCTTTAAAGTAGTGGCATTTCGAATGACGGAAGCATTTTTTATACGCTCTATAAGTCCAAATTCGCCTAACTCATTCAGTTCTGTACGTGGAGTATTCATATTTCTATATTATTTAAGATTTTTATATTATTTAGTTTGCTATTTATTGTACATTTGTACTGATAAAACAGTACTAACATTAAGGTAGAACGATATGAAAAAGATACTTGCAATACTATTACTCTTCTCAGTGACTCTATTTGTAACGGATTTCACGCCACGCAAAAGTAAGAAATGTAAAGAGAACCGCAAGAAGGTAACTAAAATGAGAAAGTCTGGTCAGCTTAAAATGTAATTGACTATGAAAATTATGAAAAAAAACGTAGTCTTATTTCTTATTACAATTTGTCTCTTATCCTACAATTGTACTCACAAGAGTAACAAATGTAAAGCAGATCACAAGAGAGCTACTAAGAACGGCATTGGCTGGATGAAGTAACAAAATCAATGCATGGGAAAAAGCGACAGTATCCAAAAGTAAATTGGATACTGTCGCTTTTTGTAAAATATTACTATTAATCAGTGCTTAGCTTATGTTCTCTAAATTTTCATACTGCTCTTTTCGCATAAAGTAATAATAAGAAATACTAATCAACTTGCTAACCGATATGGAAAACAACTGATTTATGTCGTCCCAATTTCTATACTGTCGTTGTTCCTCACAACATAAAATTCCTTTGAATTTTTCATCAGCGTCCATCATAGACTTTATAACTATCGGACGAGTGTAAGAGACTAAAAACTCCGATGTTTTCAAATCATTAAATACATCATTCGCCACTATTATCTTTTCTTCGAAGAGATTTTTAAAATAATTTGGATAATCTTTCGTGTGGAGTTTCCCAGAATAAGAAAACTCATTTTTTAAACTGTCATAAGCCACAACTAAAATTAAAGATTGATTTTGTTCATCAATTTCCCATATACTTATTCGCGATATATTCATATACTGTGCCCTATTGCAAAGAATTTCTTCCACCGCTTCAAGAAGATTGCCAGAATGAATGGATTTGCTTTTAAAACTAAGAATTATATTCATGGTAAAATTTTGCAATTTGACCCTTAAGTTGTTTTTCAACACTTATTTTATTTTTATGAATTATAGTAAGCAGGTAAACTATGTATAAAAAATGTGCTATCTGCGGTATTTTAATGTGTAAATAATTCTCATTAAAAAATAGCGCAAAATCTGAGTGGTCAAGATTTTTGCTGATAATAACTCGATCATAAAATAAAATTCCTAAAAAAAGAACAAGCCTATACTCAGCCACATATAATGCTTTTTGTCTTTTTTCTGAAATGAATATACTGCAAGAAGTACTCCTCCAAAATATAATAAGTTATAGATAAAAACAGCAACAGGTTGAGAAAGTGTAAATAAGCAAGGCGAACTAAAAATCAATATTGGAGTACACAATCCCCATATAATTTTGGCAGCGAAGATATTTAATTTATGAATGCAAAAAAGACAAATGACTAAAAAAAGATAAAGGCCTGACCCAGAAATATAGTAGCATCATTTTTCAATAGATAACCTGCAAATGCTAAAAAAAGGCCAGACACTATAAGGGAAATAGCTTATCTAAACAAGACTCTGACATTTTCAATTTTGACAATATTCATCTGTGATTTTCCATTTAGTTATATAAAAAATAAACAATAAGGCACTAAAATACTATCGTAAAGATACTTCGTTATTGAATAATTCAATAACGATGTATCGAAATCAATCTCAATACATCGTTACAATTTAATGACTTTATTTCTCCATTTCGTGGTTCCAATATAGAATTCGGCAACAATACTTTTTGAGTTATTTGCGAAATCTTAGCGACCGCTGTTAGAATAGAAAGAGACACTAAACATAAGTGCTATTGTTACTTTGAAATCTCCAAATATTTTCCAATATTTAATACATAAACTAACCATTAGGCCTTATGAAAAAAATAGTTCTTTCTCTAACTTTATTTTTAGTTACAACACTTGCCATAGCACAATCTCCTGTGACGCCAGACCAAAAGGCGGATGAAACAGTGAACAAGCTAAAAACCGAGGTGGCACTTACAGAAGAACAAGTTCCTAAAGTAAAAGAAATCACTGTAGAACGAATTACCAAAGTAACGGCAGCAAACAAAAAAAACGGCGCAGACAAACAACGTTTACAGTTTGACAACAAACGAATTTTTGAAGAATGGGAAGCTAAACTGAAAGCTATGTTGACCGAAGATCAATATGCGAAGTATGTGCAGTCGAAGAGTAAGAAGTAGATTAACTAAATAACCAAAACGCTGGCATATTTTATACCTCATGGTTTTTTACCCAACACCAACAACTTAAAAATTATGAGCAAAATTATAACTTTTGTCAATAATAATATAACATCTATTGACAAAAGTTAATTAAAAATTAATGCTGATGTAGTACTGCCATTTTCTGACATTCTTCTGCGCATTTCCTGCATGCTTCGGCACAAATTTTACAATGTTCCATGTGCACATTTTTTTCACATTCCTCTGCACACCTGTTGCAGTATTCGGCACATACCCTGCATACATCAACCGAATGCTCACTTCCTATAGTCATTATTCTGGCTGCACTAAAACACATTTCGGCGCATTCTCTTTCTAACTGAATACATTTCGCTAACAATTTTACATCTGATTCCATTAAACACTCGGAAGCATAATGATCACATTGGATTGCGCATTCTATACATGCGTCAATATAAGATTGAAATTTTTCATGGCTCATTTTTTTTTAAATTGTAACTGAATTATTATACTACAAAGTTCTTTTACTTCGCATAAAAAATTATTACATAACCTTAGTATTAAGTTATTTAATTACTACTTTGACCATACTTAATTTTAAAGTTCTGAGTGTTTCATTTGGATAATGCTTTATCTTTGTCTGAATAATATTGCTGTATTTTACAGTCTCTTTTAATTGTTTTATAAATATAAAAGCTATCTGCTTCTATGGTTGTTGGAAAACTTCAAGTTATAAAATAGTACACCGAAGTAGCCGATTCATCATAATTGAATTTGGTACACTTTCTGTAATACCATTTCCAACCAGTATAATATTCCTTATGGTTGCATCTTGAACAACTATATCCAGCGCGCCATTTAATATCAGATAAATATTCATAACAAACTTCATACGAATTAGATCTATCTCTAAATGACAGAATATCTTTTCGTTTGTATCTTTCATTTTGATACAATGTTAAACATCCGCTATTCAGTAATCTGCATAGCGGAATAAAATATCTAATCCTACAGAATTTATAAAGAGAGAAAAAAAGTGTATTTGAGGATTCTGCATCTAAGCTGGATCAACATCAAAAATGACATGCGTATTTCTATAATTTTTATCCGACTGTAAAAGTTGAAAAGACTGTTTTTGTAAAAGGTCTTTTACTACTGGGAGTTTAATCTTATCCTTTTCTAATTTTATAAAAATATCTACCAAATAATTATTCCGAATACGATCTATGACTGGCGTTTCAGGACCTAACACTCTTTTGCTCCCCAATTCAGGTGCTAATAACTTAGTATACGCTTCTGCAAAATCGTATGCCGTCTTTTTTTCTGGATCTTTGATTGTAATTTTTATAATTCGATAGAATGGAGGATAATTAAATTTTTCCCGCTCCAACAATTCTGTTTGATAAAAATTTTCAAAATCATGTTTGATAACCTGATCGAGCAGTTTCTGATTAGTATTTGTAGTTTGCACTAATACTTTCCCTTTCTGTCCTCTCCGACCGGCACGACCACTCACTTGACTCAATACTTGAAAGGCTCTTTCTGCTGCACGAAAGTCGGGAAAATGGATCATTCGATCAGCATCGAAAATTCCTACCAAAGTTACTCTATCAAAATCCAATCCTTTAGTCACCATCTGTGTGCCAACTAAAACATTAGTTTTACCAGTTTCGAAATCTTTAATTATATTTTGATACGCATTCTTATTTCTTGTTGTATCTAAATCCATACGCTGAATTCTAGCTTCTGGAAGAAATAATTTTAAATCTTCTTCTAGCTTTTCCGTACCAAAACCAACTGATTTCATTTTCGTAGATCCGCAAGCATCGCATTTTTGTGGAACTTTTTCTGTAAAACCACAATAATGACAACGTAATTCACCGCTGTTCATGTGATAGGTAAGACTCACCGAACAAGAAGTGCATTTAGGAATATAGGCACAATCTTCACAATTTAAATAAGGAGCATATCCTCTTCTATTTTGAAAAAGAATAGCTTGTTCGTTATTATCTAGGCAACGTTTTAAATCTTCTAATAATACTGAAGAGAAATCATTGCGCATCGTTTTAAATTTCTTTTCCCGCAAGGTATCTACCAATAGAATTTCTGGCAACTGTGCATCACCAAAACGTTTGTCTAGTTTCACTAATCCCCACTTACCGGTTGTGGCCTGATAATAGCTCTCTATGGAAGGTGTGGCTGACCCCAATACAACTTTTGCATGATGAAACCTGCCTAACATCAACGCTGTATCTCTGGCATGATAGCGTGGTGTAGGCTCATATTGTTTGTAAGAACTTTCATGTTCTTCGTCCACAATAACTAATCCGAGATTATCAAAAGGTAAAAATACGGAAGAGCGCACGCCGATAATAAAAGAAAATTTGCCAGATATAATTCCCCTATATACTTCTACTCTTTCGTTGTCAGAAAACTTTGAATGATAAATCCCCATCTTATTCCCGAAGATCTTATGCAGACGCGAAACAATCTGCGTGGTAAGCGCTATCTCTGGTAAGAGCAATAAAACCTGTGAGCCACCTTGCAAAGCATGTTTGATAAGTTCAATGTAAACTTCAGTTTTTCCGCTTCCTGTAATACCATGCAAGAGCGTCACTTCTTTCGACTTAAAGCTTTCAAGAATTTCTTCTTTCGCTCGAAGCTGATCAATAGAAAGTTTTATTTCTTGTTCTGTTTTCAAGTCATTCTCTGCAAAACGAGAAATTACCTGATCAAATTCTTCGAAGATGTTATTTTTAATCAACGTACTTAAAGCCGAAGAGGATACATCTGCATTGAGCAATACGTTTTTCGCTATTCCAAGATGATTATTTGCTTTCTCCTTCTGAACATTAGTAAGCTGCATATAACGTAATAATACATTTAATTGTTTTTCCTTTTTCTCTAGTTTCTGAAATACTTCTTCAAACAAAATTTTAGATTCTAAAATTTCATCTTTGAGTTTTACCTTAGAAATTACTTTTGGCGCATATTTTTCTTTTAGTTCTTCGAAAAGAATTACAGCATCTTTTGCCATTAAAGATTTTATAATTGGGTGAATTGTTTTCTTTCCCAACAAAGTCATTACATCGTTGTAGCTAAGATTTTTTTTCTGGAGTTCTTCGAGAATTAATTGTTCAGAAGCCGAAAATTCATAATTACCATTGTACTCTGGATTTAATTGTATTTTGGATTCGCTGCTTAATTTTAACCCAGAAGGAATGGCGGCATTCATAACCTCTCCTTGCGTACACATATAATAAGCGGCCATCCATTCAAAAAGTCGAAACTGAAAACTATTTACAGTAGGACTTTCGTCCAATAAATCGAGTAGATATTTGGCTTCGTATATCTTAGGAGGATTATGATGAATAGAGGCAATAACGGCCGTCAAGACTCTCTTCTGACCAAACTGAACTACAACCCTTAATCCTTGCTTAACTTTATCAGAAAACTCACGCGGTACTCTATACGTATACATCAGCGGCAAAGGCAATGGTAGAATCACATCAGCAAATAACGTTTGCTCATTTTGATATTCTTCGTTGTTAAATTCGAGGGACACTTTTGTTCTTTTCTGTTTTAGTAAAAATACGCAATATTTTAATCATATTATTTACTCTTCAAAATAGCCTTCAAATTCGCTTCCTTTAAACTCATTTTTCAACTCTTTATAGTTCAGTATCAATTCAATAATTTTTTCAGGATTTTGTTTTGTCAATAATGAAAAAACGGCTTGTGGATTAACTCCTAAAAATCGCTGGATGCCATTCATGACATCAACCGGATTAGAATCTAACGCTTCATACGTTATTTCATGCACGGGTACCTTATGTTGCTTTAAAATAAGATCTGTTTCTTTTTCTATAGACGCATAATTGGCAAAAGCATTTATGCATTCTTCCCTTGTAAGTTTTAGTTGCTTATTTTTTAATGTAAAAACTGTAGTACCAGTACTCGACCATTCTTTTGTATTTTCTGCAATTCTTAACGACAAATATGTTCTTAAATAATTTTTACGTTGAATTTTCAATACTTTAATTTTAGAGTCAGAAACCAATTGAATAAGGGTATTTCGTTTTTCAGAATCTTGAATGTATTCATAAAAATATTTAAAGCCGACCACTTTTATAACTTTAGAGTAGGCTTGAAAAAATGGCTTTCCATTTTTGTTATTTGCTAATGCTTCGTTGAGTGACAAAATAGAAAAATGTGAATTCAAATAGGTATGTAGCAAAGATGTGCCTGTTCTCGGGTGGCCAATAATTAAAAAGTGTGTGTAGTTTTTGTGTTTAAAAAATGGCAATACATTTAAGAGTTTTTTAACTCTTGCTTTGAATAGAATTTTTATATAAGCGAGG
>JAYTHK010000053.1:0-6681 GCA_043732665.1 Cytophagales bacterium
AAATCGAATAAAAATAGTTTGGCATTGGATTCCAGATACTTACTTGCGTCTACCTATCAGCTACTTGGCGATCAGGCAAGTGCCAGAACCTTGTTGCCTGCGGCGTTTGAAGGAGAAAAATCAGTTAATTCTTTTGGAGGAAGTTTCTATTCCTACACACGTGATATGGCAATATCGTTAAATGCTTTAATAGATAGCGATCCAAACAATCCTCAGGTAGGAATACTGGCGCAACACCTTTCCAAACAAATGAAAGAGCAACGTTATTTGTCTACACAAGAAAGAGCGTTTGCTTTTATCGCACTTGGAAAGATCGCAAAGAAGGTCAACGAAAGTAATATTACTGGAGAAATAACGGCTGATGGGAAATCTGTAGGAAGTTATAAAAGCGGCACACTCGTATTAACTAAAAACCTAGCTGGATCTACTATTGAAATTGCGGCGAAGGGAACAGGCGCTTTATATTATTTCTGGGAAATAGAAGGGCTCAGCGTCGATGGAAAGGTGAAAGAAGAAGATAATTTTATTCGCGTAAGAAAAACGTTCTACGACAGAAATGGCCGACTCATGAGTGGAACTACATTTGATCAGAACGATTTGGTAGTAGTGAAAATTACGATAGCAACTACGGACAAGTCTTCTGTAGATAATGTAGTGATCACAGATATTCTTCCTGCAGGTTTTGAAATAGAAAATCCAAGACTAAGCGAGTCGGCCGATATGCAATGGATAAAAGACAATTCGACACCAGAGCATTTCGATATCCGTGACGATCGTATTAATTTATTTACAGCTGTTACGGGAATTGTAAAATCTTATTATTACGTCGTAAGAGCCGTCTCAAAAGGAAGTTTCATAATGGGTCCAGTGAGCGCCGATGCGATGTACAACGGAGAGTATCATTCGTATAATGGAGCGGGGGTGATACGGGTGAAGTAGTATTTACTAACGTGCTTGCTGGCGGGGATGCCAGCAAGGGTATAATGTCTCGTCCTAAATGAGTTTACAGTTTAATTGATAATCCTGCTAGAACTTTACAAAGTCATATTTTTGAAATAATAACAGCAGAATAGAATAATCACTAGCTATGAAAAATAAGAAGGAAGGAGAACATACTAGATATGTTGTTGGTGTTTTTATAATTATTTGCTTAGGATGTTTTTTTACATCCATGGTATTTTTTGAGGATGATAAAACAATAGAAGGAATTGCCTTGTTCATTTGTGGAGTACTCTTTTCTTGTATCAGTATTTGGACTTACTTTAACCCATTCTATCCTGTACTTATTGGGTTACTATTTTCTATTTCATTCTGTCTCATTTTAATTTCTAATTACCCTAAACAGGTCATTGAGCATACGCATGGAAAATGGGGAAGCCCACTATTCTATATGCTATTTGGTTTGGGTTTAATAATCCACTCCTTAATAATGGGGTATAAAGAATGGAAATCGAAAAAGTAGTCATTGTGTTGTCGCGCTAAGCCATAAAGATTAAAGACGCGGGCAAAAGAATACTCTTATGCCTGTTCGGCGTTTTTTATATCTTAAATCTAATAAATGCGAAGATTTGTCGATTTATTGTTAGTGGCTTATAACTCCCTTCTTTGTTGTTTATTGAAGAATTAATTTTGTGGTGCGGAAAAATTTGAGTGATTAAAACGTTACTTTTGTAACCAAAATTATTATTGTTTCGGTGCAATCTCAAAATCCACATGAAAGTGATCGTCATGCGCATCGTTCACAAAGTTAGGAAGAACATTCGCGAAAAGTATATTTCTGGTAAGGAGCTGTTTACCGGCGCTAGTCTCGAAGAGAGGCCGTTTTAGTTCGACTTTTAAAATAACAATTTTTATTTTTATTTTATTTTTACGACAGGCATCATCCAGTGCTAGCAAAAATTTTGCATTTGTTTCAAAATCTATACGCGTATTTTCAGGATATATATTTATCGGAATACTCTTGTTGATTGTCCCATTATCATCCGTATTCAATCCATAACCATAGGCATTGAAAAGATTGTTTGGCTCATATTGTTTATGCTCTTTTTCAAAAACCAATTGCAGGTCTAAACTAGTTCCATTCTGGTGCGTACGATGATTTACTACGTAAGATCCTCCGTGTTTTTTAGATCCTTCACCAGTAGAAAATTCTATACCAGGACAAGTTTTCTCGCAGATCTTATATGCATCAATAAGTGTTTGTTTTACTTTTTCATGAACAAAACAATTTCCCTTTAAATAACTCAGAAAATTAAAATACTGAAAATTATTTCCTTTAAAGGGTAATCTTTTTCCATTGATTAAACCACCGTCACCACTGTTGCCAATGCTTCTGCTAGGTTTTTCATTGTCTAAATAAACTAATAAATCAGGTTTTATTCGAAGGATAGTTATGGAAATAATTATGAATAAAAATAGCCATCTGTAAAGTTTTCTGTCTCTTATGAAATGGTGTATCCATCTAAAAATAAAAATTAGCGTTAGATAATAAATGAAAACAAAAAAAATGAAATAATAACTGTTGGTAATGTCTGAGGAAAGAAGCGAAGACAAAGGCCAACTAAGAATGTTGGCCATTTCTTCGGCCTTCATGATTATACCTTCCTTGTCGTACAGTATTTTATTATGGATTAGGAGATAAGGAATAATCTTCGTCAGCAAGATAAAAAACAGAGAAAGTAAACCCGATAGAATAAGGTCTTTGCTACGGAGAATTTTCATATTATTTTGGTTCAAATTGCGTACTTAAACAGGACATTGCAATGCTTAGAAAGTTCATAAAATTAGCAAATTTTGTAAGAACACCTATTTCTAAATAGTGTTCATCTATGTTATCCCTGAGGGAAATAGGAAAGCCGAATTTTATTCAAAAACCGACTTTTGACGGCATTTGTAGCCTTCTCAAACAGCATAAATAAAAAATAACTATATTTGCACTTTATAGAAATAGTATAGAGCGCTGAAAAAAGGAAAAGAATACCTATGAAACACGTAATTGAATACAGAAAATTATTTAACGTTGATCAAGACACAGATCTTGCTGCATTAAAAATTAGTTATAGAAATTTAATGAAGGAATGGCATCCTGATAAATTTGTAGCAGACGATGAAAAGAAAGCGGAAGCGGAAATTAAAAGTAAGGTAATAATTGAAGCCTATCATTTTCTGGTAAGCATTTCTCCAGAAACACATGCCACAAACCTAGAAGAATATACACTTACCACTACAACGTCTGGTATAGATGATTTTATATACAAAGCGCAACGTTTGAAAATTACTTTTCAGAATGGAAGTGTTTATGAATACATTGGTGTTCCAAGAAATATTTACAACAAATTACTTACCTCTTCAGCACTTCCAAGATTTGCAAGAAGACATATTTTTGATTCTTACTTATATAGAAATATAAGCAAACAAACAGTAGAAGTATAAATTTTTGTAGAGACGCATTATAATGCTTCTCTACAAAAAGGAGGGATATTTCTTTATTATTAACTGTCTGACGGCTCTTAGTCATCAGACAGTTTTTTTATGACTGCATAAGTTGATCTTGACAAGACAATTGCCAAGATATTGTCTTATAATAAAAAAGAACTCCAGCAATGAATCATCACCAGAGTTCTTTTCTAAAGTCTAATCTCTAAAGTCTCAACAACTAGCTTCCGCAAGCCTCACAGCTCTCAGGATTGTCAAGTGAGCAAGCAAGTGCAGCTCTTTCTTTCTCTGCTAGATCTGCTTTCATAGAGTTTACAGTATCTTTGTTCACCACCGCTTCCAAAGAAGTATCGGCTTGTTTCTCTACCGTGAATTTTATAGCGTCTACAGCAGCTTTTGTTCTTAGGTAATACATTCCAGTTTTCAATCCTTTTTTCCAAGCGTAGAAGTGCATAGAAGTAAGTTTTCCAAAGTTGGAATCTTGTATGTGTATGTTCAGGCTTTGGCTTTGGCAGATATAAGCACCTCTGTCGGCAGCCATGTCCATAATCGTTTTTTGTTTGATCTCCCAAACTGTTTTGTAAAGATCCTTGATGTGCTGTGGCAACTCAGGGATGTTCTGTACAGAACCGTTAGATTCGATCAATTTATTTTTCATTTTATCACTCCACAGACCAAGTTTGATAAGATCTTTCAACAAGTGTTTGTTTACCACTACGAAGTCTCCAGAGAGTACTCTTCTTGAGTAGATGTTTGAAGTGTATGGCTCAAAGCATTCGTTGTTTCCAAGAATCTGAGAAGTAGAAGCCGTAGGCATAGGCGCTACCAATAGGGAGTTTCTAGCTCCAAATTGTTTTACTTCTTTTTTCAAAGAATCCCAATCCCAACGTCCTGAAGATGGCGTTACGCCCCACATATCGAATTGAAAAATTCCTTTTGAGATAGGAGAGCCAGGGAAGGTTTCATAATAACCATCTTTTTTCGCCAAATCTTTAGAAGCTGTCATAGCCGCAAAGTAGATGGTTTCAAAGATGTCTTTGTTGAGTCCCTTCGCTTCTTCTGATTCAAAAGGCATACGCAACATAATGAATGCATCAGCAAGTCCTTGTACTCCAAGTCCGATAGGTCTGTGACGCATGTTAGATTTTCTGGCTTCTTCTACTGGATAGTAGTTGATATCGATAACACGATTCAGATTTTTAGTAGCTACATAAGTAACATCGTATAATTTCTGATGATCAAATTTGCCATTGATAACATATTTAGGCAATGCTAAAGAGGCAAGGTTACATACCGCTACTTCATCAGGAGCAGTATATTCTAATATCTCAGTACAAAGGTTACTGGATTTGATAGTGCCTAAGTTTTTCTGATTTGATTTTCTATTGCAATGATCTTTGAACAACATATATGGATTTCCTGTCTCTGTTTGAGACTCCACAATAGCATACCAAAGTTCTTGAGCTTTTACTGTTTTTCTTGCACGACCTTCTTTTTCGTATTTTTCATACAGCGCTTCAAAATCTTTACCATAGCAGTCAGCCATACCTGGAGCTTCGTGTGGACAGAAAAGAGACCAGTCAAGATTTTTTTCTACACGTTCCATAAATAAATCTGGAATCCAAAGAGCATAAAATAAATCACGTGCACGAAGTTCTTCTTTACCTGTGTTTTTTCTCATTTCAAGAAATTCAAACACGTCAGCATGCCATGGTTCTAAGTAAACAGCGAAAGCTCCTTTACGTTTTCCACCCCCTTGATCTACGTAACGCGCAGTATCGTTAAATACACGCAACATAGGAATGATGCCGTTAGAAGTGCCGTTGGTGCCTTTAATATAAGAACCTGTAGCCCTAACATTGTGAATGCTTAAACCAATTCCTCCAGCAGATTGAGATATTTTCGCACACTGTTTTAATGTATCGTAAATACCGTCAATACTGTCGTCCTTCATGGTAAGAAGGAAACAAGAAGATAGTTGTGGTTTAGGTGTACCAGCGTTGAATAAAGTTGGAGTTGCGTGCGTAAACCATTTCTCAGACATGAGTGTGTATGTTTCAAGCGCAGCGTCTATATCGTTGTAGTGAATCCCAATCGCTACACGCATAAGCATGTGTTGAGGGCGCTCTACTATTTTACCGTCTAGTTTTAGAAGGTATGATTTTTCTAGGGTTTTGAAACCAAAGTAATCATAGTTGTAGTCTCTTTCGTAGATGATAGAAGAATCCAACTGCGCTGCGTGTTTCCTTACCGATTCGTATACTTCTTTAGAGATCAGAGAAGCATTTTCGCCAGTTTTTGGATCCACATAAGTATAAAGTCTTTTCATGGTATTAGAGAAAGACTTACTAGTTTCTTTGTGTAGATTGGAAATAGCGATACGAGCGGCCAAAATAGCATAGTCAGGATGCGTCGTGGTCATAGAAGCAGCTTGTTCAGCAGCCAACATGTCCAGTTGCACGGTAGTTACACCGTCATGAATCCCATCAATTACCTTTCGGGCAACGTTGATAGGGTTCACGTAGTTCAAGTCAAGCCCGTAGCATAGTCTTTCGATGCGTGCGGTTACTTTGTCAAATTTTACAGACTCTCGTCTGCCGTCCCTTTTGATAACTAACATAATAGGTAAACTTAGGTAATAGGTTTAAAAGTCTTCGTCCATTGAGAACTTATGATTCTCTTTATTATCGGCATTCATAACCCCCGATTTTTGGTATTCGGCTACTCTTTTTTCAAAGAAATTTGTTTTTCCTTGCAAAGAAATAAGCTCCATAAAATCAAATGGATTTGTTGCGTTGTATATTTTTTTCAAGTTCAATTCTTCAAGCAAGTGGTCTGCCACAAACTCGATGTATTGAGCCATCAGTTTTGAATTCATTCCAATAAGATCTACCGGTAGTGAATCTACTACAAACTCTTGTTCTATTTTTACCGCATCGGTAACCATAGCATAAACAGCTTCTTTGGAAAGTTTATTGTTAATGTGGTTGTTGTAAATCAAACAGGCAAAATCACGGTGCAGTCCTTCATCTCTTGATATTAATTCGTTAGAGAAACTTAAGCCTGGCATCAACCCTCTTTTCTTCAGCCAGAAGATAGAGCAGAAAGAACCAGAGAAGAAAATTCCTTCCACGATAGCGAAAGCTAAAAGACGTTCTACAAAACTTCCATTGTCAATCCAGCGCATTGCCCAATCGGCCTTCTTCTTTACACAAGGAATGGTATCAAGGGCATTGAATAATTTAT
>JAYTHK010000054.1:0-1922 GCA_043732665.1 Cytophagales bacterium
TAGAAGTAATATAAGGTAAGCTTGGTTTTTCAGAAATTCTTTTATTAGTAATTTCTTTAACGAAAAATTGTTTTTCATTTTTAATCAATAATTTTAGTAGTGTTAATGCTTTTTCTTTAGTATTAATCTTCAATATTGTCGTGTCCTTATAAAGATTTGCTTCTTCGATAGGTATTTTACCAATAGCAAATGTTCCATTAACTTTATAATAACTTTCAGTTTTAAATTTATCAATATCATTTTCTTTATTTACTATTATTAAAAGTGCACAACTTTGAACACGACCAGCAGATAAAGTACTTTTTGAAGTAAATGCTTTCCATAAACAAGCTGTTAATTTAAAACCAATAATTCTATCAATACAACGTCTGCTTTCCTGTGCTCCTACCATATTCATATCAATTTGCCGTGGATTTAAGAAAGCGACTTTAAGTGCTGCTGCTGTAATTTCGTTAAATACGACCCTGAAATATTTTTTTAATCCTAATACTTCTCTTATTGAATTAGATATTTGTTCTCCCTCAAGGTCCAAATCACTAGCTAGCCAAATATTAGTAGCATCTTTTGCTTTGTTTTTTAAATTATTTACAACCTTAACTTTATCCCGTGAAACAATATAATTCATTTTAAAATTATTTTCAATTTCCACCCCGTTTTTTTTATTAAGCTCTGTAATATGACCAAAAGAGGCCTGAACTATAAACTTTCCATATTTTTTTAATTCTACTATATTATTTAAATATTTGGTAATAGTTTTCTCTTTTGCAGGCGATTCTACTATCACTAGATTTAACTTAGAGCTCATAACTGTATTATTATTTATATTATGTTATTATGTTATTATAATTATATAATTTGAATTTCAAATTTTAAAAATTGAAATTTGAAATTTATATAAAAGATATACGTTAATAATTTTATAAGTATGAACAGCACTTGTAAAACTGACAACTGTGGTAAAAGAGCATGTTATGGCTATATTCAACAAAACCCTATAGCCTGTAGCAGTCATCGTATTAAACCCGAAATGTTTAATGTAGTAATAAAAAAATGTAAATGTGGTAGGCGCAGCCAATTTTTGGTTTAGTGACAGATACAAAAGCAACTTGTTGTAGTAAATGTATGACTAATGAAATGGTTAATATTAAAGACAAAAAATGTAAATGTGGAAAATCTCAACCAACATATGGATTACCAACAGACACAAAAGCAACTTGTTGTAGTAAATGTATGACAGATACTATGATAAATTTAAAAGATAAAAAATGTATTTGTGATTCGGCTATAGCTCGTTATGGTTTTGAAAAAGATAATAAAATAATATGCTGTGTTAAATGCTGTAAGGATGGTATGATAGATTTGAAAAATAAAAATAGAACAAATTGCTATTGCGAATGTGGTAAATGGGCTAGTTTCGGAATTATAGGAAAACAACCTGTAGCTTGTTTTACTTGTAAAACTGACACTATGGTAGATTTAAGACATACAAAATGCGCTTGTGGTAATAGAGCAAAATGGGGAGTTATATTTAATAAGTTAACACATTGTTCAGATTGTAAAACAGATAATATGATTAATCCTGAAAAAGAAAATTCTAAATGTAAAGCAAATGAACAAAATATTATTTGTGAAACTTACGGAAATCCTAAATATAATGGCTATTGCACTCATTGTTTTATACACTTATTTCCAAATGATCCATTAGCTAAAAATGTTCATCAAAAAACAAAAGAAATTGTAGTTAGAAATCATATCAATACTAATTTTGAAGGCTTTATTCATGACAAAGCATTATGGATTGATAACTGTAAGTGCACGCATAGAAGAAGAATAGATCATAGAAAATTAATAGGTAATACGTTATTATGTATAGAAACAGACGAAAATCAACATAAATATTATAAAGAATATGACGAAAAGAT
>JAYTHK010000055.1:0-1919 GCA_043732665.1 Cytophagales bacterium
TTTGATTCGCTCGCTCATTCACCGCATAAAACGCATTATTAATCAAATTCAAAACGACGCGACCGACATCTTGCGGAATGATTTCTATTTTCGGTAAAGTTTCATCGAACTTTGAAATTAATTCGCAATTAAAATCTTTGTCTTTGGCGCGCAAACCGTGATACGCTAATCGAAAATATTCGTCGCAAAGTTTATTAATGTCGGTGAGTTCTTTCACACCTGTACTTGCGCGCGAATGTTCAAGCATACCTTTAACGATGCTGCTCGCGCGTTTGCCGTGTAAATTTATTTTTTCTTGATTGTGCGTTAAGTCAGTCAATAATTCTTCGAGATATTCTTTATCCATTTCAAGTTTACGAATTTCTGAATTTATATCCTTTGCTAAATCCACACTTAACTCCGCAAAATTATTAACGAAGTTGAGTGGATTTTGAATTTCGTGTGCAATACCTGCCGTGAGTTCACCTAAACTCGCGAGTTTTTCGGATTGAATGAGCTGATTTTGAGTAACTTTAAGTTCTTTTAAAGTATTTTGTAATTGACTATTTGCTTTTTGTTTCTGGCGGTTATTGCGGAACAAAAACAAACTAAAAATAGAAATTAAACCCAAACAACTTACTAATCCATAAATTTTAAGTCTATTTGCTCTTCGTCCTTGTTGCTTTTGTTCTTCTTGAAGTGCTTCTTTATAATTAAAATCTATGTTTTGGAATTGATAAATTTTTTGAATTTCGGCTTTGCTTAAACTATCGCTGAATGTTTTTGCAATTCGCAAATAAGCAAACGCACTATCCGATTTACCTTGCAACTCATACGCTGCTGAGATGGCGGAATAAGCTTTATTTATTCCTGCGGGTACACGTACTTTTTTGTAAATTTCCAAAGATTTTTTAGCATAATGCAAACTTGAATCAAATTGATTATTGATTTTGTATAATTCGGATAAAGGAATATATGTGTCCGCTTCATCGGCTAAATTATTTTGAATTTGACTGGCTTTCGCGGCATTTAATAAATAAGTTTTAGCTGAATCCAATTTGCCTTTTTGCAAGTAAACTTGACCAATAACACGCATCATAAATCCTTGTAAAACTTTTAAACCGGAAATATTGGAATACTGTAAAGCCATTTTTTCAAGCATGAATGCTGAATCTAGTTTATTGGCGCGCAAACAAAATTCCCCAAAATTCATAGTTATATCAGTCAACCCCACTTTATCGTCAACTATTTCAGAAATTTTTATTGCCTCCTGATAATTTATTGTAGCTCTATCATTAATATTGAGAACGCCAAATAAAAATCCTGTTTGCTGATAAATACATGCTAAAATAATAAGTCGTGCATTGTGTACATTACCATCTCCGGAAAATTTTAGTGGTAGGATAAGATCCCTTTCGCTTTTTTCGTCTTCTGCTATTTTTAAAGATTCCGTTAGAGAAATTAGTGATTCAGGGTAATTATTTAATCTTTGAGTCAAATACCCAATTTGTACTAAACTTGCTGCCTTCCAAAGTTTCTGTTCTAGTTTATTGGCTAATACTAATTGTTGTTTTGCAAAGTGGAGCGAAGTGTCTCGATCGATTTCAAAATAATAAAAACATAAATCTTTACAAATCGACATTTTAAGCGTATCATTGGTTGTAGTATGCAAAATCACACCTAAACTATCGGCTTTATGCTGTGTAGAAGGAGGTATATAGTAAGTATTTTGCGCTTCTGATAAAAGTAATGGCAGTAAAAGCGCTAAAATTATAATTAATTGTTTCATAGTTTCCAGCTTTAAAAAATCTTAAAAGTGTGTATGGTTTTTCTCATTTAAACATTAGAGATTATTCAGAAAATATTTTAGTTTATCAATTTTGATTTACTTTGTGAATGAAATACGAAGAACAAACCACAAATCGAACTATGTTTTTGTC
>JAYTHK010000056.1:0-6648 GCA_043732665.1 Cytophagales bacterium
TTCTTCTTCCTGAAAATAAAAAACCTAAACTCACAAAAAGCACTTCTAATTTGTCTATGGTCAGGTATAAATATTCTAGCGCAGGCCTGATTGAAAAAATTGTTGTCGACAAAGGAGATAGTTTAACAGATGAGAAAAAATATTTCAACCCTACAGCTTCTGATTTTGATGAGGCCTCAGGAAAGTACGTTACCTTAGTATTGAAAGAAACGTATGAGAGCGAGAGTACAGATCCTCCAATGCACGGAGCTCAAGAAACAACAGGGTTTACTAAAAAAGTGATTGGAGAATTAATCTGGTTTGATTTGGAATAAAAAAACCGTTATCATTTTAGTTAATACAAAAAATGCCATAAGCTCGAACTGGTTCGAGCTTATGGCATTTTTTGTATTAGAATTAAAACGCAAATATAATTGGCGATTAGATTTTTCCGAAATTAATTAATCGAAATTAATTCCACATCAAAAATAAGAGTAGTGTTTGGTCCAATTTGCTCTGAAGCACCGCGCGTTCCGTAAGCTAAAGCAGAAGGCACATACAATTGCCATTTTGAACCCGTAGGCATTAATTGTAACGCCTCTATCCATCCAGCAATTACTCCGTTTACAGGAAAAGTAGCAGGTTCTCCTCTTTCTACAGAACTGTCAAAGACAGAACCGTTGATCAAAGTGCCATGATAGTGTGTCGTCACTTTGTCTGTAGCTTTTGGTTTTGGACCATTTCCTTCTTTAAGAATTTTGTATTGAAGGCCACTAGCCAAAGTTATAACACCTGTTTTCGCAGCATTCTCTTTTAAAAATTTAGCACCTTCTTCTATATTTTTAGAATGCTTGCGTTCCTGAATTTTTTCAAAATATTCATTCAAGATTTTTCCGCCGGCAACAGCATCTATTTGTAAGGGATGGTTGCCAAGTGAATCTGAGATAGCTTGATTAAAGGCTTCAAAACTAATCTCATCGAATCCTTGATTTTTCAGACTATTAGCGATGTTTACCCCAAGGCTATAACTCACCATTTCTTTTTCTGTAGTAAATGTTTTTGTTTCCATATTTATGTGTTTAGAACCCAAAGTTCTTCTTTTAATGGGTAAATAAAAAGAGGAATGTGATTTTTATCTCACCTCATCACTAGTTTTTATGCCTATGCTAAGGTACTCGCTACCATACTTCGAGAATGAAATCTCTGTTTCCTTGTCTCTTCCAACAATCCTGTTCTTGATTTGAATACGAAATTTGTTTGATAAAGTGCGGTACAATTTATACATTTCGATTGCTTACTTAAACCTCTAATTTAACTATGAAAACGTTCCGTCGCTTTTTTCTAATACTCTCTATACTCATTTTTGGAACAGCATTACAAGCTCAAATTAACAACGCTGTTGTAGAAGGCGTTTGGAAAATAAAAATATTAAAGGATACTGGGAAAATGATTGATCTCGGAGCAAAAGAGACTGACGTAACGATAAATACGAAAGTGAAAAGCATAACGGTTTACATTGGGTGCAATCATTTTTCCTCAAAATTTGAATTTATTACAGCCGATAAGATTAAGCCATTTGAGCTGACTGCCACACGTAGGTCTTGTTCCAAATCGCTAGAAGGATTGGAAAGCGCTCTTAGATATGCGCTTGAACAAACTAATTCTATTCGTAAAAATGGTTCGAAAACAGAATTTTATAAAGACAATGAGTTGCTTATTGTACTTGAGCGTTCTTTGGATAACAGTAAGAAGAAGAAGAAACACTAAGATTTTAAGGGTTAAGAGAGGATAGGACTAACAAACCAAAAAGAAACCCTATCCTCTCTTAACCCTTAAAATCTTAGCTAGATAATATTTTTATTCACCACCATTTTCCCTATCAACTCTATTTCTGGTTCTAGTTCTGTCCATGATTTGCAACCACCATATTGAGGCAATACCTCTAATTCATAGATTTGTGGGAGCTCGAAGGTTTGGAGTACTAATAAATGCACACTTTTATTCCATCGCTCAAAACGTTCTTTTATAACCTCTTCTTTCCAAGCATGCCAGTTATTGAGTTTGGAGAGGGAAGTCCAATCGGTAACAATTCTAGAATCGGCTACTTCAGCATAATATTGAATTTTCACTTTGTCAGGACTTGGATAAAATCTGTTTCCATTTAAGTACGGCAACCATTGGGGTTTGAGCATTTGTTCCGCTTGATGGAAAAGAGTAGGGTACAGAATAAATTTTTTTCCTTTTAGATCAAAACCTCCATCTTCTTCCGAAACTCCTCCCTTACGTAAAATAATACTCTGCTTGCCTTTCCCTAAGGCATCTACTATAAAAGACCATTCTTTAAACGCTAGTGTCATATCGCCAAAATATCAATAAAATAAATTTCCTATTCCAATAGATAATTGTTTAAATTTAATGAATAAAAGCAAGAAGAAAAAAGAGTGCAGGCCATTAACCGCTTCAAATTATAAATGCATGATATAATAATTATTGGTGGTGGTCTTTCAGGACTTACGAATGCGATCCAACTTTCGGCTGCTGGCTTAGATGTCTTGTTAGTAGAAAAAAATGCGTATCCATTTCATCGTGTATGCGGAGAATATATTTCCAATGAAGTAAAACCTTTCTTAAAATCCATTGGAGCGGATGTAGACGTTCTAAATCCATCGAGCATACAGAAGCTTACGGTTACTTCTCCTTACGGCACAAAGTTAGAAACAACTTTAGATATGGGTGCTTTTGGCATCAGTCGTTATGTGTTCGATTTATATTTATATGAGTTGGCTTTGAAAAAAGGATGTATCGTCAAATTAAATACTCAGGTGCAGGACGTTACTTTTCAGGAAGATTTTTTCAGGGTAAAACTATCCGATGGTACAGAAGAAAAAGCAAAAATTGTTTTGGGTAGTTTTGGAAAAAGAGCCAACCTTGACCGCTTACTGAATAGAAAATTTTTTTTCGAACGTTCACCTTATATAGGTGTGAAATACCATATCAAAACGGATTTCCCTCGCGACGAAATAGCGTTGCATAATTTCAAAGACGGCTACTGCGGTATTTCTGCGATAGAAGAAGACAAATATTGTTTCTGTTATCTCACCACACGCGAAAATTTGAAAAAATCGGGAACAGTGGAAGAAATGGAGAAAACCATTTTGTACAAAAATCCACATTTAAAAAACATTTTTCAGAATGCTGAATTTCTTTTCGACAAACCAGAAATTATTAATGAAATTTCTTTCGAAAAAAAAACAACCGTTGAAAATCATCTTCTAATGTCTGGAGATAGTGCAGGTATGATTGCGCCACTTTGTGGAAATGGAATGTCGATGGCCATTCATGCTGCCAAAATAGTATCGGATTGCATTCTTAAACATTATAAAAGAGAGACTTTTATTCGGGAAAATCTTGAAAAGGAATATTCGCAGAGATGGAACGATGCGTTTTCGAAAAGACTTTATATTGGAAGAAAAATACAACAACTCTTTGGGCAAGAATTTATGACTGAAGCTGTAATAAGATCGCTAAAGCTAATGCCACCTTTGACCAATTGGCTTGTGAAGCAAACGCATGGTAAAAAAATTTGATAGGGTAGTTAAAAAATGTGTTTCGTTTTACGTTCTTTGCGAAACCCTTGCGCACTTTGGGTTTAAATAAAACAAAAGGAAATTAGTAGTAGAAAGACCCTAAAATGGAAGCAAAAAAAGAATTGCACTTATTGCACACGACAATAAAAAATACGAACTGGCGGAGTGGGCGGTTCACAACAAAGAAATATTAACTCATCACGAGCTTTTTGCGACAGGCACCACGGGTACTTTGATAGATGAAGCTCTTAAACAAACGGTTCAAAAATTTAAAAGTGGTCCGTTAGGCGGCGACCAGCAAATAGGCGCACTCATTGTAGAAGGGAAATTTATATTCTGATTTTCTTCTGGGATCCTATAGAAGCATTGCCGCACGATCCAGATATCAAAGCATTGCTAAGAATAGGAGCGGTATGGAATATTCCACTTGCCTGCGATCGTGCTACAGCCGACTTTATTATCTCTTCCCCCCTTTTCGGGAAACCATATAAAAGAATGCTTCCAGATTATACAGGGTATATGAATAGAGAGATAAAAAAAGGAGCTAATAAAAGCCATGAAATACGAAAAAATTTCTTCGATAGAAGAACTACAAACCATTAAAGAACATCAATGTTCGCGATAAAGAAAAGCTGTCCGCTACTAGCAAATTGGCTTTATGGATAACGGTTCATGTTTGTAGTATGGATTTTTCTTTCTCATTTTTTTCTGGACAATAATCTGGTAAGGATGGAATACGCTTGCTACTACCAATCTACGTTTCGACCCCTTTCCTGCATTTGTAGTGTGGTTGTTTATTTCAAATATAATTCAGATTTTTCTGATACCTTTGATTATGGTAGGGCAAAATCTGCAATCACAACATTCCGAACTTCGTGCGAAGCAAGATTTCGACATAACTAAAAAAGCAGAAATAGAAATAGAAACAATTTTGATGCATTTGGAAAACCAAAACCAATTAATGCTTGAAATTTCGAAACGCTTAGAGAAAGGCGAAGATCCTAAAACCATCAAATAGCACTAGCGCAAAAAACAGTCAAATGCCAACCCTTAAATTAGAAACAACGATATACTCGACTATTGAAATTTGTTTTGATTTGTCTAGAAGTATTGATTTGCATAAAATCTCAACGGCAAAAACAAATGAAACAGCGATCGAAGGAACAACAAGCGGACTAATAAATCTTAGCGAATTTGTAACCTGGCAAGCCAAACATTTTGGAATTAGACAAAAATTAACTTCAAAAATTACTGCATTCAACCGCCCGTTTTATTTTCGAGACGAGCAAACAAAAGGTGCATTCAAATTTTTTACACACGACCATTGTTTTGAAGTGAGCGTTGATAAGGTGGTGATGAAAGATATTTTCACGTTTCAATCCCCTTTAGGTTTCCTAGGAAAACTGTTTGATAAAATTATACTGACGAAGTACATGACAAAATTTCTTATAGAACGAAATAACACTATAAAGAATTTTGCAGAAACGGGAAAGTGGAAAACAGTATTGAAAAGTTAAAATATTTGCATAGAGATGCATCATAATGCGTCTTCGCGAATAAAGCCTGCAAACGGACGAAAATAACAAAAAAGCTTTGTAGACAATTTCAAAGAAGTCAAAGGTTGGTTCTAAAGCAAAAAATGGTAAGGCTTTATATATTAAGGCACAACATAAATGTTATGCCACACAGTCCTTAAATTTATATTGGAATAGTGATGGTAAATGTTGTTCCTTTTCGCGGAGCACTTTCAAAGGTAATTGTTCCATCGAGCATGTCGACATGAGATTTTACCAAAAACAAGCCCATGCCTTTTCCTGTTACATGGTCGTGAAATCGACTGTATAGTCTAAATAATTTTTCCCCGTATTTTTCAGCATCAAAACCGATTCCATCGTCTTTAAAAGTAAGCACTAATTGGTTGTCTATTGCCTCTGCGATTATAATGATTGTGGGCTTTTCATTAGGTATGGCATACTTAATACTGTTTGAGATCAGGTTGTAAAATATACTGATCAAAATACCTTTAACACAAGTGATTTTCCCAATAAAAAAATGCTCATCAATAGTCGCATCGCTCAGCTGAATCTCTTCGGAAAGTAAAAGTCTTATTTCTTCTAAAATTTCATGAAGGGTTATGCAATCGGTAGATTCTTGACCCAATTTTTTCTGTACAAGAATATGATTAAGATCTTTAATTACTTCATCGATCATCAAGACACTTGTATTGAGATGTACCATGAGTTTTTGCTGCTCATCAGAAGTGTATGGAAATTGTTTCAATAATTCTAATAAGCCACTTACCCTTGAGATAGGACCTCTTAGGTTGTGAGAAATGATATGGTTGAACATATCCAATTGCTGATATTCGCTTTCTAGTTTTTGATATTGGTACTGTACTTTTGTTTCATTTAATTTTTTCTGGTGAATTTCGACTTCAAGTACTCTTTGTTTCTGGTGTAGTTCTTCCGTCTCATTTGTTTTAAGTTTGTTTATACGCATAAACGAACGCATGAGCAAAAAGATCATAAAAAATGCTGTTAATAAATTCAGATTGAAAAGGTTGTTGGTGGCGGTATCATTTATTATGTCGGGACTAATGAGCAAATCGTACTTGTATAAAATATTCAGAATAATTGCGTTTGCCACATAAGTAAATAACACCAAATAAATAAAAATAGTTTTAGAGTTACCAAAGGTGATATAGACGGTTAATGGGGTGGTAAGAAAATAAAAATAAAACCCTGCCTCATAACCGAAACAAAAACTGATTGTAAATACGGAATAATTAGTAGTGAATAGGTAAAGGTATTTCGCCCAATTAGACTGATGAATCGAAATGCAAATATAGGTTGTTGAGAACAGAAGGAAATAACTTATAGAGAAACAGGTTAATAGATAGAATCCATAAAGTAAACTCAAAAGGATGAAAAGTAGAGAAACCACTATACAAAGAAAAACTTGCCAGTTAAAGGCCGTAAGATTTTCTTTTTCATACGGACTATCGCTCACCCTTATTCCGCTCTGATATATTTTCGTAAATGTCTTATTAAAGAATACCCTCATTTCCCTATATGCTATGCCG
>JAYTHK010000057.1:0-1912 GCA_043732665.1 Cytophagales bacterium
ATCAATAATTCCATTGTTGAATTTTAAAGCCGATACTCCCTTCTCTTTTGGCTCAGGTAAAGCAAGCTGATATTCGTCCGTTAATGCTGGCTGATCAAAAGATACGCAGGCATTAAGACCTAATAGTAAAAGAAATATATATAGAACTCTACACATTACTCATTAGGATTAAAAGGTTGACCAAACGTAATAATTGGCATATCAAATGTTACGCTAACATTATTTCCTGCCGGTGAAGAAATTAAATTGAAGGCAACGTTACGAAGTTTTCTAGGTTCTCTTATTCCATTTCCACTTCCTCCATAACTAGGATTGGTGGATCTGGAAAGTTGACTGTATTTAACGTAAAACAATTTCCATCCTGTATGGCTCAAGCTAAACTGATATTGATAAGAATCATCTTTATTAGGTATGGATGTACCCATGCCATTATCACTTTCTTCAAAAGTATAGTTCACATAAGAGTTTGGGTTGCCCGTTCCATATAGAAAAAAATTTACATATACAGATTCTGGATCTGTAGGGATAGAAAGGTATTCTGCAACCGTCAATACTCTTTTTAAACCACCGATAAAAAAATTCTGATTAGCATCGTTGCCCTTAATTGTAAAAGCATGTCGCCCTTGAAATTGAGGAGTAATAGAATCAAGGCCTCCGTAAATTAACTCAGCAGGATCACTAAACACACCATAAGTCCAGGTTGGACTATTGAAATTATACTTACCTTCAAAACCTTCGAACGTAGTAAGCGAAACATCGTCCCCTACTACAACTCCTTGCGAAGTATATTTTTTTGCAAGGAGAATAGTAATTGTATCTCTTAAAATAAAAGCACTTCCAAGAAACGAAAGCTCGGCAACAGCATTTTCATTCATTTGAAAAAATGTCAAGTTATCATGATTTCCGTTCCAGGTGGTATTAGAAGAATTTAACAGAGAAGATAGACCTATTATTTTTTTAACAGCTCCTGACTTCAATCCCCGAATAGTTATGAACCAGGTTACTTCGCTGCTGAACGCTGCATTAAAATAAACCTGGCTGGTTTCAAAGTTTACACTGGATGCGCTTACTCTAAACGAATCGAGTTTCACAAAGAAATTCGGAGACGCTGCAATATATTCAGGTCCAATCATTTCCTTCTTACGAAGACATGAACCGCAGATGAATAGGCAGGTAAATAATGTTACAATTACGCTTACTTTTGCTTTCATATCAAAATATCATAGTATAGTTAAGGAATAATTGATGGATGTAGTAGCTTCCTGAAGAATATAACTTATTCTTAAAACCGACGAAATAAACTTGACCAGTGATGAACGTATTTTTACTGAATCTGTATCTAGGACCCGCTGCAATCATTGATTCAGTGCTGTTGTAATTAAATGTTAATAATTTTGAAGGATCAATTTTATTGTATTCGTTTCTCGGAGCAACTATTTCATTGCCTTTTGCAAACAATGCTTTGTATCCAATAATGATGTCCAGATCTTTCACAAACTCTAAAGTGATTCCTGCATCAAACAGATAAGTGGAGAGATTAATATTATTTCCAGCCAAAACGGGATCACTGGATTTTCTAGTTGTTTGTTCCATTCTGAATCCGATCGTAGGCTGAATGATTTTTTCCCATTGTAAAAGTTTATTGGCATTCAATTTGAAACCTCCTCTTAGTCCAAGAAATTTCCTTTTATCATTTCCTCCTTCTCCTATGACCTCTTGCAAGAGGTCTGCTGTAAATTCAGCAGAATATATTTTTCCTATATCACCAGCCGTGACTCCAAAAGTGAATCCCTTACGATTAGGTGTAGCAATTCCATAAGGAGTTATATTGTTGTACTTTGGATTATAGCCTATAAGCGTGTCTCTAATGGCAGGGTTTCTCAAGGAAACATCGGATATCCTATCCAATAAA
>JAYTHK010000058.1:0-1904 GCA_043732665.1 Cytophagales bacterium
TGGTCGTCGCTTGTGCTTTACATAATTTAAGAGTAGTAAGCCCTTATCGAGAATATAAAAATAGTACAAAATTAATTTTCTGAATAATATCTATAAATAAAATAAATTCAGAAAACATTTTGTACTCTAATTTCGATGGACAATTTGTTTATCAAAATATAAACAGTGATACATCAATGTTATTTAAATTTGCTGGAGGTTCTATAATAGAATCGCACAAGTCATTTAAACAAAATGCAAAAAATAGTTCTTTTCGATCTGCATTATGTTCTACGTTAATATGTGATAGTTATAACTCTACAGGAAGCGTCTATTGGGACTGGACTTGTTGGTGTAATGCTGTTCAAATAAGTGCACCAAGTTGTTATTTAAGTTATTATGTATGCTATCCTGATTTAACTGCTGGTGGTCCGGGTGGATTTGACTGGAGTAATTACAGTGATCCAAGCGGGAATCCTAAAAAGATTGGTACAAGTACTGATTGTGCAAATAGTTCTGTTACAGGTATTTGTTTTGATAATCATTATTTTTATGGAGGAAATTTTAATGAAATCGTTTATTCATTTCATTTTGAAGTTACTTATAAAGTTACAGATTGTTCAAGCGCGAGTGGGTATTATACTACAACTCCAAGACCTATAAGTAACATTGCTTTGGGATTATTGACTTTTCCAAATGATGGTTACCCAAATAGTGTTGTTGAAACATCCAATATTCCTGTCGATGTAAAAAACCCAAAAAAAGGAAGGTTGGTCACAAGTAAAGTTTATTCAAATCCCTGGGTTGAATATACTCAAGATCAATCCTATAAGATTTTATCATTTGAGATGGGAAATAAACTCAATCAAAAAACTAATCAGTTTGTAGCTGATAATGTACAACAAGTGACTTTAAACTAATTTTCTTTAATTTTTAATTTTATTTTACATGAAAAATTTTCTTAAAATTTTAATATTTTTGAGTATTCAATTAGCTTTTGATAATTCAATAATTGGTCAAAGTGGTAAGCAAATATCTACTTTAGCCGAATTAAAAAAAATTGCGGCTCAGTTTGGCGTAGATGAGTTAGTTGGTGAGAATACAAATAAATATCTTCAATTCATGCCAAAGGCAGATGTCGAAACTTTTTTTAAAAAGCAAGCTGCTTTAAAAAGAGAACCTGCTGATTTGAAATTATATTTTGAAGCGACCAAATCAATTAAAACAGCTCAGGACTATGTGAATCTTGTAAACAAATATCCAGTAATTAAAAATAGTCTAATTAGTGCCATTGGAAGTGAACAAAAATTTGGGGAATATTGTAATTTTATATTAAAAGAGCCTCAGAAAATCTATCGACATGAAAATGGAACAATTGAGTTAGTTATCGATAGTTATAAGGAAAGTCCTGAAGAAGCTGCAAAACGTGGAGCAAGGTTAGATAACCTGCCAAGGCAATAAAAATTAAATTTATGTGCCAACCAAATTAAAAACTGGTTGGCACATTTTTTTAAATCAGTCTACAAATACTTAATGTATCAAGATAAAAAATATATTCCTGAATACTCTTCAATATTTAAATTTTTCTTTACTTTGTGCTTGAAAATACACAAACACAATGACTTTGAATAAGCACACGCCATTTTTGATTTATTTTTTTATTATCTTTTTAGCCTGTAACAAAAGTAAATACGCCGTTACCAATCGCGTGTATAAAAAACAAGCAACAGAATACGCCAAAATTTTAGATGTACACCCTTTAATGGATTCACTCGGCGTGATTGAAAATAAAAATTGGGTAGGCACAACCAATTTTAATATGCGCAAACCTAATTTTGTTGTCATTCACCACACGGCGCAAGATAGTTGTAATCAAACGCTTAAAACATTTACACAGACGCGCACGCAAGTGAGCGCGCATTATG
>JAYTHK010000059.1:0-18687 GCA_043732665.1 Cytophagales bacterium
ACTATTTTTTTCAAAGTTTTTTCTGAATTTATAGTTCCAAAAATTTTCAGTACCTGACAAACAATAATCGTCCAGCTTATTTCCGATGTAACCACTTAATAGCTTTTCAATTATTCTTTTTATAAAATTATTTTTCTCGGAAATAGTAGGCACTGTCTTTTGAATGAAATTGGGGAAATACTCTTTTGTCCAATTATTCGTTTGTATAATCTTCCTGAAAATGCCTTCGTTATAAGTGGGCAGAAGATAGCTTAACTCTACGGCGGTAAATATATTTTTATCGGGAATCTCTAAATGTTCGGTATCTATAAAATAATTGAGGCAGAAATATTTTTTTGAGTTCAATAAAAATATTTTTTTGAATAGTATCAACAATGTCCGTGACAACCAAAGTCTATTTGGTGCCGTAACGATGAAATAATCAATATCAGAATCTTTGTCGGCGTAGCCTTTTGCCACAGAGCCTGATATGAAAATTCCTTTTACGAAAGGGAAATAAGAAATAAAGTTCGAAATTTTCCGTGCTTTTAGAATGTACTCATCTGCTTTCTTATTCCCTACTATTCGACGCTCTACTAGTGCTTTTTGGTTAGGTAGAAAAAAATAATCTTGATGAGTCTGGACAAGCATTTTACTTTTTAAATCGTCTAAGGATCGCTTTAGAAGGCCTTTTGGCAAATTAACGGACGACGAATGCAATTCCAGTTCTTCGGCTGTAAGCGGGTAGCTGAAGATATCAAAATAGAGCAAAGACAAGATTATACTTCTGGAAACCAAAGATAATTGATCTTGCGTCTCTATTGACTTGTTGCAATTATCGATGTAAAATTCATCCAATTTATTTAATAATTAGGCAGTTATGAGTAAATATAATAAATTTCTCTCGATTAAACGTTATAACATTGATATTCTTATACCCTTTTTATAGTAATTATTTTTTGGTTACCTTGTCAATGGAAATAAACCACTTACCAAAAAAACTTGATTATGACAGAAGAAAAGAAAAGTCCTACCGTGTCCATTTTAATTATCATCATTGTTGTGTTGATAGGGGTAATAGGATATTTATTATTTGTTAAAAGTGCGGACAATGAAACAATAGTGAAGCAACAAAATACTATTGAATCCGATAGCGCTACGATTAATGCTAAAGTAAAAGAACTAGAAGAACTAAATCTAGCACTTACTAGAGCTAAAATGGAAATGGATGAGTTGGGTAAAAGTAACGACACCTTAGATCAGCAACTTGCTCAATTGAAAGAATACATTAAACAAGTAAAGGCTGGCAACAACAAACAAATTGCTAACCTTACTGGCAAACTTACCGAATACAAAAAATTGTTAGACGTGAAAGACCAAGAGATTGGAGCTTTGAGAGCTAAAACGGATTCGTTGACTACTCAGGTAGGCACTTTGAATCAAGAAAAATCTCAGATGAACGACAGCATAAGTAGCTTAAATAGTGTAAAAAGTGAGCTAGTTAAACAAGTAGCTATTGCGTCTATTTTGAAAGCAGAAAATATCCATATTACTGCTATAAATAAAAAAGATAAGGAATTAAGTAAAGAGGAATACAAAGCAAAAGACGTAGTGAAACTTAAAGTAACGTTCAGTCTTGGCGATAATAAAGTAGCTAGAAAAGACAACAAACAAATCCTTTTCCGTTTGACGGAACCAAGTGGAACAGTGCTATACGACGCTGCTACAGGTGGTGGATTCTTTAGTGTGGATGGCAAAGACGTTCCTTACACAGACAAAAAAACAGTTAAGTTTGACAACAGCAAACAACAAATAGGTTTTGTTTATGTAAAAGGAAGCGAATACAAATCTGGCACATACACAGTAGAAATATATGGAGACGGTAGTAAAATTGGCGAAGGTCCGTTTATAGTGAAATAACCACTAGCTTTTTCAATAAAAAAAATAGCCCATGATTAAAATCATGGGCTATTTTTTTTATTGAAAAATAAATTTTACAACGATTAATTTTCCCATTTTTTAAACAACGCAATTGCATTATGTCCTCCAAAGCCGAAAGTATTGCTCATTGCGATATTAATTGGTTTACGAATGGATCGCAAGGAAATCTTTAAACCTTCAGGAACAGTCGGATCAACATTAACCGTATTTATAGTCGGAGGAACAATGCCATCGTTGATGGCTTTTATAGAAATAATTGCTTCTACTGCGCCGGCTGCTCCCAATAAATGTCCTGTCATTGATTTAGTAGAACTGATGGAAACATTTTCTGTATTTTCTCCAAGCAGTCTTTTTATAGCTTTTAATTCTCCTATATCACCCACAGGTGTTGAAGTACCATGTGTATTAATATAATCGATATCGGAAGGTTTTATTCCTGCATCTGTTACGGCATTATTCATGGCAAGAAATGCTCCATAGCCATCAGGATGTATTGCGGTCATGTGATAAGCATCCGCAGACATGGCACCGCCTATTACTTCTGCAAGAATTACAGCTCCTCTTGCTTTCGCATGTTCTAGTTCTTCTAGTATCAAAGCACCTGCACCTTCTCCAATCACAAACCCGTCACGGTCTATGTCATAAGGTCTGGAAGCTGTTTTAAAATCATCGTTACGGGTAGACAATGCTTTTAAGGCAGAAAACCCACCTACTCCAGATTCTACAATTGGCGCTTCTGCACCTCCAGAAACTATAATGTCTGCTTTCCCTAAACGAATAGTATCATAAGCTTCTATAATAGCGGAAGTAGAAGTAGCGCAAGCTGAAACAGGGCAGAAATTTACGCCCATAAAACCGTAGCGTATAGCGATTAGCCCAGAGGCCATATCAACAATCATTTTAGGAACTAGAAACGGATTGAATTTTGGTGTGCCGTCGCCAAGTGCAAATTCTACTACTTGCTGATGGAAAGTAGTGATACCACCATTGCCTGACCCCCAAATCACACCCACTCTCTCTTTGTTTATTTTTTCCAAATCCAAGCCTGCGTTCCTGATAGCCTCGTCTGCAGCAGCGATAGAATAGTGGCATACAATATCCATCTTTCTGGCTTCTTTCTTATCAAAATAACGGTCGGTATCAAACCCTTTTACTTCGCAAGCAAAACGCGTTTTAAATTTCGATGCGTCAAATTTTGTAATCCAATCCGCTCCGCTTTTTCCTGCCTTTATATTTTCCCAAAAACTATTTACATCGTTTCCTAAAGGTGTTATAGAACCTATTCCTGTTACTACTACTCGTTTTAATTGCTTCATAAATCAATTGGTACATTTATTAAGTAGTAAACTTACCAATTAGAAATTATAAATCAATAACAAAAAAAAGATTACGAAATACGCCATTAGTGTATCAACTCGTCGTTTCAATATTTTTAATTTATACTACTATAAAACAAGGTCTTAAAATAGATAAAAAGTCATTAATTTATTATTAACTTATTTTTGGAGGATACAATAAACTAGTTATCTTTATAAACAGTAAGCTATTATATGAATAAATTTCGTCTGACTTAACAAGAAACGCTTCTCAACATGTTAACTATTAGAACTAGTTTAGGTCTTAGCACTATAGCAGGCACAGGCCTATTCGCAGCAGAATTCATACCAAAAGGAACTATTATTTGGAAATTTGACCCCTTATTAGACCAGGTTTATGCAGAAGAAGAATACCAAGCAATGCTTCCAAGCAATAAGTCCTTCTTGAAAACGTATTGCTTTATGTATATGGGCAACTATTATTTATGTGTAGACAATGCAAGATTTTTCAACCACTCCGAAGAGCCCAATTGCATGAGCTCAGATTTCAATGCGTTTAATCTAGGGTGCACCATAGCGAAAAGAGATATTGAAATAGGAGAAGAACTTACAGACGATTATTCTTTGTTCGGTTTTACAGAAGAGGACAAAGTATTTAACTTGGATATTTATTTTTCGCAAGAGATAGAAACTAATGAAGAAATCTAATCTATGCCTTCAACTCCTCAATAGCCAAACATGCCATTAACCCAGAACCAACTTGCAAGGCTGATTCGTCAATGTCAAATGTAGAAGTGTGCACCCCAGATATTATTCCGCGGGCTTCGTTACGAATGCCAAGTCTATAAAAACAAGCATCTACATGTTGTGTGTAGAAAGCGAAATCTTCTGCCGCCATCCAGATATCGAGATCAAGCACATTCTCTTCTCCTAAAAAATTCTGCGCGGCTTTTTTCATTCTGCTTGTCAGTTCTGGAGCATTTTGAAGATATGGATATCCATTCAAAATAGTAAACTCGCAAACCGCTCCCATCCCGTCGGCGATGGCTTCCGCCATTTTTTTCATTTTTATTTTCGCCTCTTTCCTCCAGTTTTCATCCATGGTGCGAAAGGTGCCTTCTATCTTTACCTCTTCTGGAATAATATTAGTAGCGCCCATTCCTACTATTTTACCAAAAGACAACACACAAGGAATACGCGGATCGCAATTGCGGCTCACGATCTGTTGAAGTGCGACAATAATATGCGAAGCGATCAAAATAGAGTCAATACTTTTATCTGGCATTGCAGCATGGCCGCCTTTGCCTTTGACGGTAACGTATATTTCATCTGCACTGGCCATATACATGCCCGGCCTGAACCCAACTTTTCCAGCAGGAATAGCAGTAGCTACATGTTGACCAAGAATATTATTAGGAGATGGATTCTTGAGAACACCTTCTTTGATCATCAAAGAAGCGCCGCCTGGGATTTTTTCTTCTCCAGGTTGAAAAATAAATTTTACAGTGCCTTCAAACTGATCTTTTAATTCACTAAGTATTCTAGCGGTACCTAATAAGGAAGATGTATGAACATCGTGTCCACAAGCATGCATTACACCAGGATTTTTTGACTTATATGGCACCTCATTTTGCTCTATAATAGGTAGTGCATCCATGTCGGCACGAAGTGCGATCACTTTTTTGTCAGCGTTTTTTCCTTTTATCAACCCTACCACCCCGGTACCTGCAATTCCTTCGGTAGTTTCTACTCCAAAGGATTTTAATTTTTCTGCTACAAATTTAGATGTATTGTATTCTTCAAAAGACAACTCAGGATTACGATGCAAATACCTTCGGAAAGAGATGGTATCTTCCGAATATTTTGCTGCTATTTCTTTTATTTTTTCTGAAAGACTCATCGTATTATCTATCTCTAACAATGTTTACTTTGTCGGGTATTACAATCGCATTTGGAAAAATTGAAACCAACTTAGCGTAGGCATAATACGCTTCCAGTTTATCAACGTAATCCCCTACTTTTACTTTGAAGCTTGGTTGTTTATACTCTGTATATGATTTTTCCAAAGGAAGTACATCGTATACGTCATTTCTCTTAGACCGGGCTTCTTCGCTGCTGTTGCCAATGTAAATTAGCACTCTGTACCCATCGGCACAACAGATATTGGCATTGTAAAAATAAACAGAATCTAGCTTGCCCTTCAGAAATTTATTGATGTCGTTTTTAGGAACAACAGGATCGGAAGTTTTAGTTGAAGGAGGCTCTTTGGTTTCTTCGACAACTATGTACTGCGGTCTAAAAGCATCTATATCTTCTTTGTATTCTTTTATAGGCTCGTCGTCTTTCTTATTTTTTTTTTGAGCATACGAATAAACACTCGTCAGGCACATTAAGATTAATACAATCAGCGAACGAAACATATAGTTATTCTTCAAGTATGACGCATTTGTTGTTCTGAACATCGTCTTCTACTGTCTTATATTTTACATCGCGCTTTACAGAACCGTCCATGTATTGAACCGAAACACGGTCGTTACGGTTGGCTATTTTCTGCGATTTCATCGGCATTATTTTCTCTTGCTCAGGAGCACCACTCGTTTGCATAGGAGGCCTGTTATTATTCAACACAGACTGCGCCTCTTCCTTGCTAACATTTATTTTCTCTCTTCGTTTTTCTACTTTTGCTTCACTCACCTCTTCCGCCTCACGGCTTACCAAATCAGCTTTAAAGATGAAGGTAATGATGTCCATATTTATTTTGGTAATGAATTTTTTAAATAGCTCAAAGCCTTCAAATTTATAAACTAATAATGGGTCCTTTTGTTCATAAGAAGCATTACGCACCGATTGTTTCAAATCATCCATATCTCTTAGATGTTCTTTCCAACCCATGTCTATAAATGCCAGCGAAGAATTTCGCTCCAAAGAATGTTTCAGTTCAAGAGAGTTTAATACAATTGTTTTTTTCAAATCTGTAGCAACGCCTAACTGGCGCACCCCATCGGAGAAAGGAACCACCACACTTTCTATGGTAGCACCTCTTGTGTTGAATATATCTCTTAGAATTGGCAGCGTATGTTCCGCTATTGCTTTTGATTTTTTCTCATAGAAATTTAAAGCTTCTGTATATAATTTCTGAGCCAGCTCCTCAGAAGTTTTCTTTTTGTATTCTTCGTGTTCTACCGAACAATTGAACCCAAACGTACTTATTACAGCAAGTTTAAAGTTATCAAAAGAATCTGTACCTGCATGCGAAGAAGTGATGTCGTCGCAGGTGTCGTAAATGATATTCAATATGTCAAGCGGCAATCTTTCTCCGAAAAGAGCATTTCTTCTTCGTTTATAAATCACCTCTCTTTGAGCATTCATTACGTTGTCGTATTCCAACAAATGTTTACGGGAAGCAAAGTTATTTTCCTCTACTTTCTTTTGCGCTCTTTCAATAGAATTGGTAATCATAGAATGTTGAATCACCTCTCCATCGTCTAGTCCCATTCTATCCATTAGTTTGGCTATTCTTTCCGAACCAAACAAACGCATTAAGTTATCTTCAAGACTTACGAAAAATTGCGAAGATCCTGGATCACCCTGACGACCAGAACGGCCACGCAATTGTCTATCTACACGTCTTGACTCATGCCTTTCTGTACCCACGATTGCAAGTCCTCCTGCAGCTTTAGATTCCGGAGCCAATTTAATATCCGTTCCACGACCAGCCATGTTGGTTGCAATGGTTACGGTTCCTGGCTTCCCAGCTTCTGCTACAATGTCTGCTTCTTTTTGGTGAAGCTTTGCATTCAATACTTGGTGTCTGATATTTCTAAGCTTAAGCATACGACTCAGCAACTCTGAAATTTCCACTGAAGTAGTACCCACCAATACGGGTCTTCCTATAGAAGTAAGCTGAACGATTTCTTCCACTACACCGTTGTATTTCTCACGGGTAGTTTTGTATACTTTATCTTGCATATCCTTACGAACAGCTTGCCTGTTGGTAGGAATGACGATCACGTCCAATTTGTAAATATCCCAAAACTCTCCTGCTTCTGTTTCAGCAGTACCCGTCATACCAGCAAGTTTGTGGTACATTCTGAAATAATTTTGAAGTGTAACCGTAGCGTATGTTTGTGTAGCCTCTTCTACTTTTACATTTTCTTTCGCTTCCAACGCCTGGTGTAAGCCATCTGAATAACGGCGCCCTTCCATTACACGACCTGTCTGCTCGTCTACGATTTTTACTTTGTTGTTTACAATAATGTATTCGGTATCTTTTTCAAAAAGCGTGTATGCTTTCAACAGTTGTGTAATGGTATGTATTCTTTGAGATTTCAAAGAATAGTCTTTCATTAACGCTTCTTTTTTTAATAAGATTTCTTCTTCTGAAAGAGATTTGTCTCGCTCTATTTCAGTAAGGCCTACGCCAATGTCTGGCAATATAAACAAGTGAGGGTCTTCTCCTTCTCCTGTAATAAAATCAACACCCTTTTCAGTAAGGTCGACACTGTTGTTTTTTTCATCGATGGTAAACAATAGAGGAGCATCGGCTTCTGGCATTAGCTTGCCATTTTCCTGCAAGTAATAATTTTCCGTTTTCTGCAACACAGTTCTAATCCCTGATTCGCTCAAGAATTTTATCAAAGGCTTGTTTTTTGGCAGACCACGGAATGCTCTAAAAAGAGGAAGTCCTGCTTCTTTGTCGTTTTTGTCGTTCAGTAATTTTTTTGCTTGTACTAAGTAGTCGCCCGTTATTTTCCTTTGTGCTTCTACTAACTTTGCCACACGAGGTTTTAATTCGTAGAATTCTTGCTCATCCGTTTTGCCTATTGGACCAGAAATAATAAGTGGTGTACGAGCATCATCGACCAGCACGGAGTCTACCTCATCGACCATGGCAAAATGTAATTTGCGTTGTACCAGATCTTCCGTATCACGCGCCATGTTATCGCGAAGATAATCGAAACCAAATTCGTTATTCGTTCCGTAGGTAATGTCTGCTAAATACGCATTTCTTCTTTCGATAGAATTTGATTCGTGTGCGTCTATGCAATCAATCGTCAATCCGTGAAACTCAAACAAAGGTCCCATCCACTCCGAGTCACGTTTTGCGAGGTAGTCATTTACTGTTACAATGTGTACACCTTTACCAGCAATAGCATTTAGATAAGTAGGAAGCGTTGCTACCAGCGTTTTCCCTTCTCCTGTTGCCATCTCTGCTATTTTACCTTGGTGCAAAACAATACCACCGATGAGTTGAACATCGTAGTGAAGCATATCCCAAGTTATTTCATTTCCAGCAGCAAGCCATTTGTTGTGCCATGTAGCTTGATCTCCTGTTATTTCTATGTTCTTTTTGGTAGCAGCAAGAGTTTTATCGTGCATCGTAGCGGTAACTACCATTTTGCCATTTTCTTTAAAACGACGGGCTGTTTCTTTTACAACGGCAAAAGCAAGAGGCAATACTTTCATCAACACGGTTTCTAGTGCGGTGTCACGCTCTTTTTCCAATTTATCTATTCTGCTAAATATCAACTCCTTTTGGGAAAGATCCATTTCTGGGCTATCGGCTACCTGCTTATGCTGGGCTGCCAATTCGTCATCTAAGGGTTGTAAGTCTTTTTGAATTTCAGCTCTAAGCCAAGTTGTTTTTTCTCTGAGTTGGTCGTCTGAGATGATAACTAATTTTGCATGCTCTTGGTTAATAAGAGCTACATAAGGAACGATTGTCTTTAGGTCTCGTTCTGATTTGTTACCAAGTACTTTGGTAAGGGTTTTTGTGATAAAACTTAACATTCTATATTCTTGTGTTTAAGGCTTTTCCGTTTGGAATAAAAATCCCAGTATGTAAAGTTAGGGATTTTTTCTTAATGCTTTATCAAATAAAAAGCCATTCTGACAACTGCGACATAATGACGTAATTTTCAGGTTTTAATACTCAAAATATTCTATGTTTGTACTAAAATTAATATACATTACTTCTATGATAAAATCTTGGATCACGACGGCTTTACTGCTTCTCTCCATCTCTTGTATTGCCCAGCAGAGCTTGCTTTTTTCTAATATAAATACAAAAAAAGAAGTCTTGATTCAGAGCGGCGATTTGGTAAAATTTTCATACAACGGCTATCTAGGTCAGCGAGAGGTAAAGTCAGGCGTTGTTATGGATATACGAGACAGTGTGGTGGAAATAATTTCGACAGTGTCTTCTGGCAGAATAACAATGGGAGCTACCGAAACGAGATTTATTCTAGTAAAAGACATTACAGGATTTCGCAAATTTCATCGTTCCAGACCTTATTTGATAACGCTTTCTAGTATGGCTATTACTGTCGGCTCTATTTATTTATATTATGTGGCAGACAAATGGACAAAACTTAATTTTGGAGAAAAATTCGGACTCTCTCTTGGTTCGGGCATTTTTTCTACGCTTGTAGTAAGGGGCTTTTTCCCCGAAAGGATAAAAAATAGAATCGGCGCAGAATGGGAAGCAAAAGTGTTGAAGTAAGTCTTATGGCATAACATTTTGTGCCTTGATTTATACAAAAAGAAAGACCATCCCTAAGGCAGTCTTTCTTTAGATCAAAAATAGCTGAGAAACCCGGAGAGTTGTACGAAAAAGATTGTTTCGGTAAAACTTCATACATAAGACTCTGATTTTGGCAAAACGTTTCAGAATTTAAGACATATTTTTAAAAAAAATATTACGTAATAATATAAAATATTCTAAAAAATAAAATTTCAATTTTTTTGCTACTACCAAAGCTTTTTTACAACTTATGTAGATAAGAATGAGCGTAAAAAGTTTATTTCCTCTCTATTTTAGCAAAGCCACACGGTTATTCTTCTTCCTTCAATTTATACTGAGTTCCTCCCGCGTATTGATGATGGCGAACAGGCGTAATATGAAACCCATCTGGTTTCTTAGTAGAGTGCATCAAGTCTGTTCTTGTCTGTGAAGCATCCTGATGCTCGTAACCTATAACTTTCAAATGACTGTCATCGCCTATTTTGTCGTGCACAAAATGATAATCAAAATCAGAAAGTGTATGAAAATCTCCTTTTACGGGTTCGTGAATATCTTTAGAAGGCACCATGTTAATAGAAATCACATGAGTACTGTCAAAATTTTTCGCTTTTATATATAAGTAGAGTGGGTGGTAATAATTTTTTGAGATCGTAAGCGTATCGTTTTCTTTTAATTGAACCGTAATATGTCCGTATTTATCAGAAGTGCCATGAAAACCAGCATCTAAAAACGATTTCAAAGAAGCGCCTTCAATAGCTTGTAGGCTAGACGCATTTACAAGTTTGAGCGTTACTTTCTGTGCAAATCCTATAACGGTACTGAGAAGGAAAATAGAACAGAAAATCAAAAGGTGTTTTTTCATGGCGTGAAGAATTATTATTAAATATAGCAAAATGGCAAAACAAAACCAATTCACTAATCGATTAGTCCAGGCCTTCTTTTCTTCGTTCGCTCCAGCGACTGTTCCGTCCTCCATTTATTTATTTCCGCTTCGTGTCCGGAAAGTAAGATGTCTGGCACTTTCCAGCCTTTGTATTCAGCTGGTCTTGTGTATACAGGGGGAGCCAAAAGATCGTCTTGAAAAGAATCGGTGAGCGCTGAAGTTTCGTCCGACAAAACACCTGGAATAAGTCTTATGATAGCGTCAGAAACCACTGCGGCAGCCAGTTCCCCACCAGATAAAACATAATCGCCAATACTAATTTCATGTGTAATAAAATGTTCTCGCACACGTTCGTCCACTCCTTTATAATGACCACAAAGAATAATAAGATTCCCTAAAAGAGAAAGTTTGTTGGCGATCTTCTGACTAAAGTTTTCTCCGTCAGGAGTCATATAAATAACTGCATCATAGTTTCGTTCCAATTTCAATTTACTGATACAGTTGTCAATCGGTTCTATCATCATGACCATTCCGGCACCGCCTCCAAAAGCGTAATCGTCGGTCTGGCGCTGTTTGTGGGTGGAATATTCTCGCACATCGTGTACATGGATTTCAACCAATTGTTTATCAACCGCACGTTTAAGTATAGAGTGGGCAAAAAAACTGTCTAGTAATTTTGGCAGGCAAGTGATGATGTCGATGCGCATAATATAACAGATGTCCATAATAACTTATAAAGGCAATGAAGAAACTCATTCGAAGTTTACCTTTTCCCAATTTTAGCTGCTCTTCTTTCTTCTTCGATCTCGTGTTTAAGGCTTAAATATTGAAAATTAAAAAGACTAATGCCCCATATATTCGTGATGATCCCCACAATTATAGAGATTATCAATGCAAACATGCTTACCATTCTTATTATATCCTGGGTAATAAAGGAAAAGGAATTTATGTAATTATATATAATTTGATTATATAAGAAAAGAGGAATGTAAATAATGGCAAATTGAATCAATATAGAAAATAGAAATAGCAAAATTGTCGACTTAAACTTTGAAAAGAACAACCCGATAGCCATTGGCAATGCACTGAAAAGATTCTTGTTTTCATACGTTATAAATGGAAAAACAATTTTTAAACAAAAAAGAACAAAGAAGAATCCCATAAACCCATACACAGGCATTAAGTTCTCTGAAACCATCATAATCAAAGTCAACGGCATCAATACTAAACTAAACATTAACCAAAAAAAGAGTATCAAAGGAATCATAAAAATAAAATTAGAAAGATAATAAAAATACCTTTTAAAAATTCTCCTATAATACATAGAAAATGAAATCTGCTCTACGTATTTATGCTCGTTATATAAATAATTTGACTCATTGACAATACAAACAAAAAGGCTGATACTAATTGGTATGAGAATTAACCTCACAATAGTACTTACATATTCTATTTCTGGAATATAGATTAGCGCTAACAATACAATAGCAGAAACTGGAAAAAAGATCAATAAAAAAGATCCAAGTAAATGCACTTTCATCCTTCTAACAAAATAAAAAGAAGCGTGTAATACTTCCCAAGTTTGATTTGTCGGCATATAACAAATTTTATTTTTTATTAATTACAAAAATAATTACCTGTAAAATAAGGTTTATAAATAAATCTCCAGTAATCCTTCCGGTATTTCTATGTGCACTACCTTTTTACTTTTTTCCACTTTTGTAATGAGCTCTTCGTTGGCAGGAATCAAAATTTCTTTTTCTTTGTAGTCCATTGCCAATACATCCTGTCCTGGCAATGCATATACGTCCGTTATCTTTCCCAACATTCCCAGAGTCTTGTCGGCTACTGTATAACCAATAAGATCCGAGTACATAAATATTGTATCGTCCTTTTCTGGCAAAAGTGTTAGTGGGAGAAAGAGTTCTTTGTCGTAAAGCTTTTCTGCTGCTTTAAGATCTTTAATGTCTTCTATAGTAAAAATTGCTTTTTTACCTTGGATGGAAATTTTTTCAATAAAAAAAGGAATCAGTTTGTTGTTAAGATTAACAAAAACTGATTCCAATTTTGAAAAGTCAATAGGAAACTCTGCTTCAAATGTAGCTTTGAGATCTCCTTTCAGGCCATGCGCTTTGTTTATTTTCCCCAGTTTAAAACAAGAGTCAAAATTCATAGCAGTCTTTATTTAATTATTCTGATTTAGCTTCTTCAGCAGCAGGAGCATCCGCAACAGCAGTTTCTTCCACTATAGGTTCTACAAAAACAGCAGCGGCTTTTTTCACTTTAATCGCTTCCGCTCTTTTTAAGTTTACCGCTTTTTCTGCTACGAGTGCAGCTGATTTGTTGGTAGATTTAGCATTTACCAAATCAGCAACTTTCTTATCAGCAGCAGCTTGTTTCTGATCTTTCCAATCGCCTAATCTTTTGTCGGCAACTTCTTGAGTGATGGCCCCTTTTTGAACACCTATTTGTAAGTGTTTTCTAAACAACACGCCTTTGTCGGAAAGAATCGTTTTAGTGGTGTCTGTAGGTTGAGCACCTTTCATGATCCAGTCAAATGCTTTTTGATCGTTAAGTACGATTGTGGCTGGATGTGTTTGTGGGTTATAACTCCCAATTTTCTCAATAAATTTTCCGTCGCGCGGAGATCTTGAGTCGGCAACTACAATATCAAATATTGGTAGTTTTTTTCTGCCTCTTTTTGCTAATCTGATTTTAACTGACATATATGTTTTTTTAAGCGATGGAACCCGTCCATCTTTGTAAATAGTTGGCAAAGGTAAAGAATTTTGGTTAATTCGCAAGGAGAAGAATGTGTTAATGTATTGAGGGGCTAAAGTGTTGGGGTTAGATTTGTTCGGTTTGACAAATTTACATGTTTAAAAAATAATAATATATTGACAATTAGACATTTATATATAATTTAAAAATCGATTCTAAAAACTTAACTAGTAAATATAAGGCAGTTATTTAACATATAACCTTAACACATTAATACTCTAACACATTAACACCCGTTATTCGCTACAACAAGAACACTTTACCACTCTAACACCTTAACACTAGTTTACTATGAAGCTTTGCTTTGCTACCAATAACAAGAACAAAATACTGGAAATCAAATCAATACTTGGAAATCAATTTGAAATTTTGAGTTTGCAAGAAATCGGTTGCAACGAAGAATTGCCAGAAACAAAAGACACAATAGAAGGCAATTCTCTTCAAAAAGCAGAATACGTTTGGCAAAATTACAAAGTGAACTGCTTTTCAGACGATTCCGGACTAGAAGTTTTGGCTCTAAACGGTGAACCTGGCGTTTATTCGGCTATGTACGCTGGACCAGCTTGTAACGCAGACGATAACATGGCACTCCTTTTGAAAAAGATGAAAAGCAAAACGGATCGATCTGGTCTTTTTCGTACCTGTATTACGCTCATCATAAATGGAAAAATTCATCCATTTGAAGGCAACATAAAAGGCGAAATCTTAAAGACTAAACAAGGTGAAAAAGGATTTGGTTATGATCCTATATTCAAGCCAGAAGGCTTTGACGTTTCTTTTGCAGAAATGAGCAGAGAGGAGAAAAATAACATCAGCCATAGAGGACTAGCGGTCAAACAATTGGTGGAATATCTTAGTAAACTATAATTACTTATGAACAAAGCACCTTATATCATTGGCATCTGTGGTGGCAGCAGTTCTGGAAAAACGCATTTTATTTCCAAACTTAAGGAGCAATTTTCTGCAGAGCAACTCTGTGTAATTTCTCAAGACGAATATTACAAAGAAAAAAAACACCAGCAATTGGACGAGAAGGGCTTACCAAATTTCGACTTGCCTACCGCAATAGACATAGAGTCTTTTCAGGAAGACCTGCAAAAATTAATGAATGGAGAAGCCGTGCATAAATTAGAATATACGTTCAATAATCCTGCCCTTGTACCGAAAATGCTGGAATTTAAACCTACCCCTGTAATCATAGTAGAAGGAATTTTTATATTTTATTTTGAAGAACTATACAAACGATTGGATTTTTCTATCTTCATTCACACAAAAAAAAAGCTGCAACTAAAACGCAGAATAAAACGCGATGCAGAAGAGCGCGGATACGACTTAGACCACGTTTTATATACCAACAAACATCACGTAAAACCTTCGTATCAAAAATTCATTAAACCGTTTCGCCACGAAGCTGATATCGTAATCCCTAATAATGATAGGGGTTTTGGAAAGGGGTTAACTTTAATTGAAATGTTGGTTGGGAATAAATCATACTAGTAAAGGCTAAACGGCTTATAATGCCTGAGTGTTTTATAAAAAATAGTATATTTATCAATATATAAGTAAACCTAAACTATTTAAAAATGAAACTAAAACTATCTGCATTACTATTTTTTGTTGGAGTTCTTTATTTGCAATTCACTACTGCTCCAGACCCTATCCAAAAGGATTTAATGAATTACATCAATGTCGAGCTGCCAAAAGTAGCCACTTTAGAATCAGACGCTATTGACGCTTATAGTGCTGTCTCTGGTACAAATTATACTACGGACGCGGCAATGTCTAAGAAAATAAAAGAAGTAGTGTTGCCAAAGTATAAAGAATTCAACACCAAATTAAAAGCCATAAAACCTGCCACTACAGAGTTGCAAAAGGTTCATGGAGAATATATAGAAGCTTCGAAAGATCAGCTGGAAGCATTTAATTACATTGTTGATGCTATCAAAAAGCAAAATGCTAGTGAAATACAAAAAGCAAATAAAGACCTGAACGCCGCAGGCACGCTTATCGATAGCTGGAAAAAGGATCTTTTGACTTTATGTGATAAACATAATGTTGTTATCAATAAGTAATCGACAAGAATATAACTACAAATAAAAAAGTGTTAGGCGACTTAAACCGTCTGACACTTTTTATTTCTTGAGCTTACTAAAAACAATAAAAATGAGTACTGCTTTCGCCCTCGTTTGTGTCCGCATCAATATTTTATTTTTCTCCCAATACAACTAAAGCACTTTCCACCCAATTGCCTTGTTGCACTTTTACCACATAAGCCAAGCCATTGCCAAAACCTGTAGTTGACCAAGCAACTGCGTTTATTCCATTCTTAAGATAAATTTCATTCATAGAAGACAGAAGCTTTCCAACCGTCGAAAGTATACCAAATGAATAATAGCCTTCATTTAATACCGCAATATTTATTTGTGAAGTGTTTATGTACTCTATTATAACATGATTTTTTGCCAGACTTCCAGATTGATCTCTCGTAACAATAGACTCGGGATAATTAATGGCAACGCTGAGATTATCAGCCAAAATCGCTGCGCCATACTCGCTCAAATGGACTGCATCTCCAGATGCCAACATCGATATATCTGAAACTGCTGGACCTGGAATAAGGAATAACTTTGAATCTGTTTGTTGTCGAAACGCAACAACATCCTTAATCATTTTTCTGTACGCATCTATTGTATAAGGTGCGGTACCAGAAACAGACGTAGTTGCTAATATAGAGATGCAATATATTTTAGCATTGGGAAGATACGCTCTCAAAGAATCGATCAGCTGCTCGTATTGTATTTGCCTTGTCGACAATGGATCTGTAAGCGTTGCCCAATCGTTGTAACCAATTTCTATCGTAATATAATCTACCTGCTGACCTTTTACATTTAGTGCCATTGCCCAGCCAGAGGTAGCTCCTGCCACTGCAATGTTATAAAGATTCCATTTCATTTCTGAAGCCAAAAGAAAAGGATATGTTTTGGCAGAAGACACGTATTGCCCCGTTCCATGCGTTTTGGAATCACCAATGGCAACATAAACGGATTTATTTAAAACTCCTGGATCATCCAATATATAAGTGTCGGACAACTCCATTCCGATCAAATCGACCGCCCATAAATTAGGAAGGCTTACTTCATAAAAAGTGGAGGCACCAGCATGTGGATTATTGATGGTAAAGGACAACGTTGAATAACTACCAATGAATACGCTGTCCGCAAATACGCCAAAACCACCTGTAGGCAATGATCCTATAGTTCCTCCTCCTGTACGTTGTTGGAAAGTGAACGTAATTTGAGGGCTCTTCGTCTTAAACCTCACCCTTATTCCCGTTTGAGTGATGACCCATTGCCTAATCCAGGCTCCATATATTCCAGATTCAGGATTATTATACACTTCGGGTTTATGGCGATCAAAAGTAACGAGCGTTGGTGTTGGTTGTGTATAGAAGGTTCCGTCATAATGAATATAAGGATTATCCAGCGACACTATATTCTGCGCTTGCGCCGATTCAACAAAGTGCTGTTGAAAGCATATTAGTAAGGCCAGAATGCAAACTATTTTTTTCATACTACTACACCATTGCTGAATAAAAAAGCACAGCCGTTGAATGCTGCACTTTCTATCTATTCTACGAAAAATAAACATTTTTAGACACTTTTCTATTAAAATCAAACTCCTTTATAAGCCAGCTTCATAAATTCCAACACTTCTTCGTTAATGTCTTCTTCATAATACATTCGAAAGTGGTGGTTAAACTGTTTGACATCGCCCGGCACTTGTGCTATTTTTTGAAAACATAAATTATCTGGATAGGCTTTTTCAAATGGAAAAACTACGTGAATAAAATTCTTGCCAAGTTGTGTAATCCAAGCGATGCGTTTATCTTTATTGGCAATGCCAATCATCGTTTTAGTGGGATGTAAAGCAACGTCTCCTACCTTGTTGTATTCGTCTACAAAATGTTGAAACAATTGAAGTGTCAGCGGCGACTTGCCTTTTGTGAAAAAAACCAATTCTTTGTCGTTTGCTAGATTGCCAATCATACCTATTTTTATTTTATAAAGAAATGAATAAATTGAAAATACGATAACCTACTTATTTGCTATATACTTCAGACAACATTAATCCATTGCAAGTGGAAAAAGAATCTTCCTGTATTAAATGAAAATCCTCTAGCACTTCTTGAAATTTTATCAAACGCTTCACCTCTATACGACAAGTAATATGAAAAAATAGATACATGATTTTCACTAATACTTTATGATTTGTAGGAGATGTAGAGGATAGATTGAAGTCTGCTACCAATAACTTTCCCCCAAGCTTCAAAGCCCCAACCAATTTAGAGATTATATATTCTAATCTTATGGGTTGAAATTGATCGAAAAAATAACAGGCTATGACAATATCGTAGACTGCCATTTCTCCAATACTATTTTCATCTCCATGAATAAAATCAACAACGACATCAGGATATAAAGGTGTAATAGATTTCGCTTTACTCAGCATCGCTTTAGAAATTTCTAAATAGTCGATTGTCACCGTCTTTTTTAGCTTAAACAATTCATTTATTATCCAGCCTGTTCCTCCTCCTATAATTAGGACTCGGTCATTATTTTTTAGTTGATTCAATAAAATGATCTGGGATTTCCTTATTTTATTACCAAATACAATAGATGATAAAAAATCATAACACCAAGCTACACTATTGAAATTATTTTTTGTTTTGTTCAATTTAGTATAGAAATTAAGTTTCTAAAGGTATTTATTTTTCAACCATTATAAATAAGAAGTTCTACCTATATAGAAGAACTTCTTATTTATTGAGCACTGTTTCGCTGTATTTTGTTTAGTAGCGAGAGGCCAGCATGGGCTAATCTTTCATTCTTGAGGCTCGAAAAAACAAACCATTGTTTAATTATGATACGTGACATCCACAAGTCCTTGGAGTTTGTGAATATTATGTGCTTTATGGTGTTTAGAATGTTTTATATAATACCTATGACCATGTGGGCGTTCTGCAAATGTTATTGTTTGTGCCATCAAACTCATTATTAGGACGGAAAATACGATTACCTTTTTCATAGTTGTACAGATTTAAAACCGTTTACTTATTTTTATGACATAAATATAGCTGACAATTCTGAAGGAGAGTTGTGGCAAAGCTGGATGAATTCTGAAGTCATTTACTAACAATAAAAATCAAATTTTTAAGGTTTAAAAATCATTTGACACTATCAAAGTATCTAATTACTTTAACTATT
>JAYTHK010000060.1:0-6556 GCA_043732665.1 Cytophagales bacterium
AAAAGAATTTCAAAAACTCGCCACAAATTATAATCGCAAGCAAATTGAAGAAGTGATTCACATTTTGAGCGATTACGATTTAAAAGCTAAAGGTGTTGAAAGCGGCAATGCGGAAGATAGTAGTTTGCTGATAGAATTGGTTTTCAAAATTGTAAATGTGTGAAAAATATAAGCAATCCTATATATTCAAGTTTAATTTTTTTTTATTTGTAAAATTATTTGAGGTTATTTAAGTCTTTTTATAAATTTGCTATAGTTTAAAATATCTCAAAAGAAATGGTTAGTGAAACTTTTTTAGATTTAGGACTTAACCAATTTGACCACCTTTCAGCGAGAAGTTTAACTGTATGTCAAATTGCAGGAATTAAAACTATTGGAGAATTAATCCATTATCATGAAGAAAACTATACTTTTAAAAACATTTCAAATTGTGGTCGTAAGACAGAAGAAGAGTTAATAGAATTTGTAAATTATTTGAAATTAAATAAAAATTCCTTGGTAAATAAACTTTGTGAATTTACCGATTTAATCAAGTTAAATAATTTGGATGAAAAACTGTCGAAAGTAAATCTAAAAGAATTAGAAGTTATACAACTATTAAATTTCTCAGAAATTTCTAAAAGAAGTCTCAATGTTTGTCATTCATTAGAAATTTTTACCGCTAAAGATTTGATTCATTATTACTTTGAATTTGGCACATTCACAAACCTTTCTAATATTGGTCGAAAATCAGAAATAGAATTAAAAAATTTCTCAGAAAAATTAATTTCAAGTTTTAAAAAAGTTAATATTGAAATTCCTTCTTTCGATATAAAATTAGAGTTTGTCGAGAAATTAATTGAGTTTCCTAAAATTCAATATCCACAATTAATAGTTGATTTATTCTCAAATATAATTAAATATAAGAGTAATTTATTATCAGCAAGAGCAAAAAAATTTATCGATTCTTATTTTGATACAGAAAATATAAATTCTTTTATTTACAATGTAGTATTGAATAATTTTGATTTCAAATATTTAGAGAATATAGGTTTAAGTACTGAAATTGAGTTAAAAATATTTAAAAGTGAATTTGAAAGTATTTTTAAAAGTATTTTAGATTTATCAGATTCTGATCTAAAAATTGAATATTTGATCAGTATTATTAATTTGAAATTTAAAGCGGGCGAAAACTTAAATGATGAATTGCGATTAATATTTACAAATTATCAAGGTTCTCTTTTTTTTAGGCTTATAAATTTTCTTTTGGAAAAGGGAATTATTTTAAATGAAATACAATTAGAAATTTTTCAAAGCAATTGGCAGTATGTAAATAACATGAGATACCAATCTTTTGATGAAATTGCTGAAAAGTATAAGTTGACAAGAGAAAGAGTCAGGCAAATAAGGGTAGACATCCCACATACTCTAACTGATAAATTATTATTTCTTCGATTTATGAATTGTACTTATGAATCAATATACAAAATAGATTTTAATAATGAATTTGTATTTTTTGACCCTGAACTAGCAGAAAAGGTAAATATGGACGAGTGTGTAAGTTTCTCTCAAGGTTTTTATACTTTGGTTACTGCTATAATTAGCCATAACAAATATGTTGTATTTGGAAATGATTATAAAATAAAAACAAAAGTAAATCGACAAAAGCAACTGGCACTAAAATATAGTTATTTGATTTCAAAAAATATTTTTGAAATTTTTAGATTTCAAGAATTTTTTGAAGATATTTGTCAGAGAATTTTAGAAAAAAGAACTGACACATATAAACTTCCTTTTACCGGACACTTATTAAATTTTTTTGAAGTAAATAATCCGTACAAAATAGAAATTATAGCTGATATTTGCGAAAAAGTCCTAAATATCGAATTTGAAATTTATATTAATTACGAAAGGTATTTGATTTTTGAACGAACATCAAAAAAATATTTATCGGAATATATAGTTGAAGTTCTAGAAAAGAAAGGTAGATTGATGCACTTAAACGAGATATTAGAAGAAATAATTGAAATAAAACTTGAACAAACAATTAATATTGATACATTAAGGTCAAGCATGATAGATAGAGAATTATTTATTTTTGTCGGTCGATCTAGTACGTATGGTCTAAAAATATGGGAAAATGAATATGATGATTTTAAAGGAGGTACAATTAGGGATTTGGCTAGAGAATATCTCTGTTGCTTCGAAGAGCCAAAGCATATTTCAGAGGTAACACTGTATGTTAATAAGTTTAGGAATACCAATGAAAGAAATGTTCTTTCGAATTTAAAATTAGATGAAAGTAAAAGATTTATTGCTTACGAGGGTGGATTTTTTGGTTTAAGTGAAAAGCATTATAAGGATACAACATTTAAAACACTTGCTGGGGCTTGGTTTTCCAAAGGTTCTTTAAAAATTTATCACAATAGAAATATTGATGAAGTTATAAATGATTTGATTAATAGATACAAGGGCGTAAAAGAAAGTCAAATTAAAAATGTCTTAAACCAACAAATTATTTCTGGTAAAATATGTTTAACTGACGAAAACATGCTTCTAATTCAAGATACAGATAAATAAAATAGGTTTATGAATAGAATTGATTTACTCAAAGAGCATTACGAAAGTGATTTAAAAATAATCGCTGAAAAAAATTCTATAGATTTCGAATCTCTGGCAAGGCTTTTATCCGAAGAAAAAACAAAAAAATTACTTAAAAAAAGGGTTTCAATTCAAGATTCAATTGATAGAGAATTTAATAATATTTAATAATGAAAATTAATTCAATAGTTTTAAATAATTTTAGGCAATATAATGGCAACCATACTATTGACCTCAGTGTAAATGAAGAACAAAACATCATTCTCATAGGGGGACAAAATGGCTATGGAAAAACAAATTTTCTAGTTTCATTAGTTTGGTGTATTTATGGTGAAAATATTATTAAAATTGATGAGAAATTTAAGTATGCAGTACAGAAAGAAGGTAACTATCCAAAATTTTTAAAAAATTCATTAAATTGGTCTGCTGAAAAAGAAGGAATAACTAAATTTTCAGTAGAATTAATAATCAGCGAAGTTGTCCTTCCTAACTTATATGAATCTAAAGAAGATAATTATTATAATCTTAGAATAATTCGTTCATTTGATATTAATTCAAATGAGGATGAACTTGAAATAGAAATAGAAGGAATAAGTAAAAAATTATTTTTTAATACCGACGATAAAATTAGTTTCATTAATGATTATCTGATTCCTATTGAAGCGGCGCGGTTTGTTTTTTTTGATGCTGAAAAAATTGCAAATATTGCTGGTTTATCAACTAAAGAAGAAGGGAATTTGATGAACGACGCATTAAGTAAAATTTTAGGCTTAGATATTTATGAAAACTTACAAACAGATATTCAGTTTTATTGCGACAATCTAAAAAAGGAGAGTGCAAATTCTAATCTTAAAGCTGAAATTACTGCAAATGAAAATCTAACTAATTTAAATAGGTATAATATTGGGAATTTTGAAGAGAAAATTCTTGATTTAGAAATTGAACTTGAAGAATTAAAGAAAGAAAAAAAATCTTTAGAGAAATATCTTGCTTTAACCCCAATTAATAATTTAACTAATGATTTACCTACTCTTTTGAATAAACGTGATTATTTGATTGAAAAAAGCAAAGAATATGAAACAGATTTTTTTGAAATTTCCGAGTCAATTCCTTTTGCAATATTAAGTCCAAAACTGGAAGAAATAATTGACCATTTAGAATTACAAATTAATTTAAACAACAGAATTGAAGCTTCAAAAAAAATTGAAACTAGTAGTACTTTTTTCATTGAGAATCTTTTTAACAAAGAGCCATTTCCCTCTAATGATATTTCTTTAGCAACTAAGATATTTTATTTTAATAAAGCCCAAAAGCTATTCCAAAATATGTTTGGCGAAACTTTTGATTCTATTGAACTTAAATTTGAACATGATATTAATAAATCTGAAAGAGAATTATTAATTGAATCGTATAATTTTTCAAAAAACCAATCAAGATCAAAATTCGAAACTGTTTTTGAAAATTTTAATTCTATAGAAAATGAAATTTTAGAAATTGAAAAAAACATTAGAAAATTAAACACTTCATCACCAGATGATGAATTAATAAATTATTCAAATAAAAGAGAAGACATTGAGCATAAAATTGAAAAAAACATTGAAGAAAAAGGAAAGTACATTAGCCAAATCGAAGTTCTAAAAAAATCTAATGATAAACTGAATTTAGAGCATCAATCTTTACTAAGAAAAATTAATGTGTCTGAAATGAAAAAAAATAAACTTGAAAGAGCAAATCAATATATTAAAGTTCTTGAAGAGTTTATTTCTAAACAAAAAATTGAAAAATGTTCAGTTTTGGAAAAATCTATATTTTCTGAAATGCAACAGATTATGCATAAATTCAAAGATGATAATGGAAGCGATTTTATTTCGAAAGTTAAAGTTGAAATTCTACCTCCTAACGATGGATTGAAAGTAATACTCTTCGATAAAACAGGTATGATTAAGCCAAAAGAGGCTTTACTAAGCGAGGGGGAAAAACAAATTTATATTTCGAGTCTTATAAAATCGATTCTTGCACTTTCAACCCAAGAGTTTCCTATTATAATTGATACACCTTTAGCTAGACTTGATTCAAATCATATCAATAATTTCCTTCAATATTATTATCCTAATCTTGGAAAACAGGTTATTTTATTAGCAACAGATAACGAAATTTCAGACTCAAGATATAAATTAATTGAGAAAAAAGTGTCAAAAAAATATTATTTAGAGAATAAAAACAGTAATTCAATTTTTAAAACTGGTTATTTAAATGAGAATTAAGACAAGCAAAAGGATTGATGAAATTACTGAATATTTAACTAAATTATACAAGTTTAAATATGAAGGTACAATTGTAAGAATTGCATTTGCCTACAGTATCCAATTAAATATAAAATTTGAAAACAATAGTGAAATAATAGAGCCGTCAGACGGCAAAGACTGGAGAGACGAAAGGGCACTTTTTGGTTCTTCAAATAATTATAGACCTCATTTGCCTATCTTTAAATCAGTTATTAATCAGCATTACGAAAGAAATGTATTAGACGAGGAATTCGTTAATTTATTTAAAAAACATGTTCTTTCCGGGCTTGAAAAAATTTACAATGATTTAGAAGGAAAAAATATTGTAGCTGGTTATCACATTAAATACTTAATGACAATAGTAAATAATGGTTTATTAATGTCTGGCAATAATTATTTTATTAATCATAATAATGAAAATGAAGAAAGGATTAATATTTCTGCAACATCGAGATTAATATCATTTGACTTAGGTCATTCAGATAATTCAGAACTTGTTAAAATTAATTTGAATAAAGATTTTGAACCACAACATATTGCTATAGCTGGAATGACTCGTTCAGGTAAAACTGAATTAGTAAAACATATACTTTATCAAATTCATAAAATTTCAGAAAAGGAACTTAAATTTATTTTTCTTGATTATAAAGGTGAAGGACAATCCGATACATTATCTAAATTTTTAAATTCAACAGATTGTGAATTTATTGATATTGCTAAAACACCTTTTGAATTTAATCCTCTTTCAAGTATTGAATTAAAAGACAAAAGAATTCAAGACCAAGATATAACAGCTTTAGTTGACGCAATTGCATCTGTTGAATCGAAATTAGGAGTTTCTCAAAAACATATTTTGAGATCAATCATTACAAAATGCTTTACTAATTCTAAAGGGAAAATACCTACTTTTACTAACGTATTTGTAGAGATTGAGGTTTACTATGCAGAAAACAATAACAAACCTGATACTCTATTTGATATAATTGAACAATTATCTAAAGTATTTAAAGAGCCAATAGACTATTCAAAAAAAATTTACAACAATAATTTATATCTAAATTTACCAGCAACGGCTTCTGATTCGTATAGAAAAGCAACAGTTTTTTCAGTTTTAAAGTACATCTTTTCAGAATTTATTAAATCTGAAACTGTAGTGCAAAATAAAGAGGGAATAAAACCGATGAAATATATTATTGTAATTGATGAAGCTCATGTTTACATGAGAGATAAAAGTTCAAGAAAAATTTTAGAGGATTTTCTTAGATTAATAAGCTCAAAAGGTGTTTCAGTAATTTTACTTTCCCAAGGTGTTGAAGATTATAAGCACAAAGATTTTGATTTTGTATCACAAATTAAAATACCAATCTGTCTAAATATTAATAACAAAGACTATGGACTGATTGAATCATTTGTAGGAACACCAAAAAGTAAACCTAAACTACAAATTGCCATAAATAATTTAGTTCCCAAAAAAGGTATAATTAATTTTTCCGAAAATAATCTAATTACGATAAAGCAATTTTGGCAAACTATCTCGGAAGAAGAAAGGAAATAATTTTATTTTTTAGGTTAATAGAAATTTTTCTTTTAATAATGAAAAATATTTTACTCGGTTTTTTATTCGCTGCGCTTTGGGCATCAGCATCGGTGGTAACAAAAATTGGATTAAGAAACGATCAGCCCTTCCTATT
>JAYTHK010000061.1:0-6549 GCA_043732665.1 Cytophagales bacterium
GTTTAATTGATTGTAGACGCCATCAGAGGAAAGATAAACTAAAGCACTGTCAGGAATTTTGTTCTTTATAGGTTGCCAATAAACGGCATAAGAATATTCGTCTGGTGTATTAAGCGTAGCTGTATTTCGATAGTATTTAAGGTACCGACCTTCCATTTTCTTTCCATCGGGCAAGATGACAATGTCTGGATTGTCATTAGTTGCTTTCTCAACTATGAGTGCTGCGTAGAGTACAGAGTCCGTAAACTCTTTGTTGAAATAACGAAAACGAATTATTTCAACGGCATATTCTTTTGGGAGTAATTTAGAACGAACATCTTCCCATGTAATCTGTTTTTCTATCTTTCCTTTGGCAAATATTTCCGACCGTTGCGACATTTGTTTTTCCAAACGCTCGGTATTAGACTGGATTTCTCCCACGTTAATTCCCTGATCTGACAGTTGACTTTTACTTAACGATAAAATGCTTACCATATACTCTTTCTGCGCAATCCATTCGTTGTATAGTGCGATCAATGTGCTGTCGTTACTGTGCTGTATTTTGTCAAGTAACTTTATACTTGAGCTCAACAAGAGTGCTTTTGTAGCGAGAATATTATTGTATACCTTTCCTGTGTATTTTAGATTGCTTCCTTTTGCCGGTTGCTGAAGCGCTACAAAAGCATAGAACTCAAACTCATCTTTCAAGTCTTTCCAGTAATTACTTTTTTGCCTAAAACTAAGCGATGGAAAATTGGTGCGGGTGTACTCAAGGTATTTGGGTATTATTTCATTCATAGCATCCAGCGTTTTGTCTGGTTGCTTTTTCATATAATATACCCTTGCAAGCTTTCCTACTGCTTTGATATAGCCTGGATGTATATCACTAAAAATAGAAAGGTAATTATTTTTAGCTTTTGTATATTTATTTTCTGCTTCATCGTATTTATTTTTTGCGTAAGCCACGTTGCCTCGCAATAAATTGATATAGGCCACATGCCTGTTTTCGCTACTTAATTTTGACGTCCAAAATTTTTCTGCGTCTTCAAGCAACTTATCTGCTTGGTCATAAGAACTTGAAGTAATAAGAAACTCTGCATATTCTTCTTCAATCTCAGCATACAATGGAGTAGCGCTTCCAATGGCTGTTTTTACAATATCCAACGCTTCTGTATACAACTTCCCAATATCGGAAGGTTTATAAGTGGTTTGCTTACTGTATAAAGACGCTAAACTTAAAATAGTTTCTGCTCTTTTAAGATGCTTCTTTCCTAATTTCTGGCTTTGTATCTTATCGGCTTTTGTATACGCTTCTTCTGCTTTTTTAAAATCATGTATCAGCGTGTAATAATCGCCTGCAAGCATATAATACTCAACCATTGGCATAGAATTGGATCCGTAAATAGAATCTATTAATTGCTTTGCCTTACTTAAATAGACGTCGGACTGATTTAGATTTCCCGTAATGAGGTTATAGTCTGTGTAACCAAAATATACTGGAATTAATTTGGGAGATTTATCGCCTAACCTAGCATTAATATTTAGTAATGATTTTTGTAATATTTTTTCTGCTTTAAAATAATTTTCGGTTTGAATGTACAAGTCAGACATTTGCTCATCCGACTCCACTTGAACTAGGATATCCTGATCGTAATTACTCTCTTTGTTTAACTTATAAGCACTGTTTGAAATGTCTTTACTCTTATCGTACTCTCCGAATAATTTATTGAGCCGGGCGATTGATAAAAGCGCTTTCTGTCTCAGCACAATATCACCCGTTTTCATATCACTTAAAACCGTTACCTTTTTCAAACTATCCAATCCTTCCTGATACTTTCCTGCTAAAACGGAGTATTCACTATAGTTCGCCAAGGCCAGCAAATACTCTACAGATTTTGCTCCATAAACAATCGTGTTTATTTTTGCTACTTGCTTAGCTTTAGACATTGCCGAATCGAAGCGATCTGTTTTAAGAAAAAGTTCTGCATACGCAGTAAGGTAATAACTGTTTTCTTTACTGTTGGTTTGTAGTTTTTGTTCTAAAAAACCATCATAACTCGTTCTAAAAATAGCCTCTGCATTCTTGAACTTACTTCCATAACGAATTTCTTCTATAGCAATATTCAGAAGCGTTTTGTGGTAGGCTGGAGTATTTAGTCCATAATATATTCCTTTGATCTCGGCTATTTCTGCTTCTGTTTTATTCAACCCTTTTACATCGTTAGACTTGCGCGCTATCAACGATTGTAGTTCTTTTACCTTTAGATAATGTGGATGATATACTGGCATTCCAGACGATGAGTTTAGAAAATGCGTCAATCTGTAAGATGCAGATTCTAATTCACCCTTTAGAAAAAATAGTTCGGCAAGCGTATAATTGTAGGCAATCTCATACCGTTCTGTTCTGCCTAAATATTGAAAGGCATACATTTGAAGCCTTCTAAGATAGTTCTGTGCACGAATGAGATCGCCAGCTTTCGTATAACTGATAATAGATTCCGAAAGGTTATTAATTTTATTTATTTCATCTTCTTCGCAATCATAAGTAGTGTAGGCGGACTGGTATAAAATACCTGCTTTTTCATTACTACTTTTAGCGTTAGCATTATCCGCTTCTATAGTTAATACATTTCGGTAATAAATAGAATTTTTAGAAAGGTTTTTTTTAATCCAATTTTTATTGTTATTGAGCGCAAGGTCTGCTTCTGCATACAATTCCTTTTTAGAATACACCGCCGCTTTCTGATTTACAAGATCCGCAAAGCGCTCCTTCCGAACTTGATAGTCGTATTTCAAATTAATATACAAACGGTCTTTATTTTCAACTGTTGCTGCAGAAGCCATTTTTAGTCTATAGTCATATTGCTGCTCCAACAAAACAAGTGCCTCATCGTAATATTCCTGATGTAAAAGAATTTTACTTTTTAACAATGAAATGTCTTTTTGGAGATATTCGGGTGTATTTGTTTTAGCAATAGAATCTGCGATGGCACAGAATTTATCTGCCGAAACGTAGTTTCCTATTTCATAATAATAGGTCGCAATAAAAAGAGTAGATGCTATTTTTTCTTTTCGGGTGAGAATATTTTTAAACTCGAAATAATTTTTCCCAGCCTCAGAAACAAGTTTTTCTGCCGCTTCAAAATTCATGATAGCATAATATGCTTTCGCTTGTAAAAGCTCTAGTTGCATATATTCCGAAGGCTGACCAAGGCTTTTTTTCTTCCACTTTTTTAAATAGTTTGTCGACAAATCGATCAACTCATCGTACTCTCCAGATTCACACTTGTAGGTCATTAATGAGGTTACTTTCTCTCTTTTTTTATCGTAAGAAAGTGTATTGATAGAATCTTGCGAGAAAGCGGAAGCCAGAGGAAACAAAATTCCCAGAAACAGAAATACTATTTTATTGAGAGAAGGCATTTATTTTTTAGTTCTAAAAAGGTTGTCCATCTTAATCATCAAATTCAATTCATGCGTATTTAGACCAACTCCTGAAGCTCCTATATACGTCTCGAAGGCATATCCAAAACGAATTCTAGAACTAATATTCGTGCCTAAGTTAATGGCAACAAATTTATTGGTAGAATAGGTAAGTCCTGCCCAGAAATAATCTTTAATCTCAAACGTAGCGTTTATTTTTGTCAATAATTTACTATCTGGATAATAGAATATCGCAATATTTGGACGAAGATTATACAAATCTCCGAGCCTTAATTTAGCTCCTGCCATCATATTTATATTTCTTTTGCGTTTAAAGAAAGAGCTTGCAGTATCCTTTGTAAAAGGATCAACCTTAGTAGCTGAAACAAAATCAGAAGAAGCTATTCCTATATAGGCGTTACGACCGTTTAACTGAAATCCAAGACCAATATTAGGGGTGACTTTTTTGTAACCACTAGTAGCGATTACCTGATCTCCATCGTCCCAATACTGTGCTTTATTTACATCGGAGGTCAAAGACGCAAACCCAGCGCGAAGACCCATTGACAGTTTTAATTTTTTATTAAGTTTAACATAATAAGCGTAATTCAAATTCATGGTTGTGTTTTTTTGAATACCGTAGGAAGTTGTACCTACGTTTAAACCAATCGCCATCTTATTAGATTTGAATCGATAATCACTCCAAAGTAATCCTGTTTTTGGACCTCCGTCTACACCTGAATATTGAAGACGGGCTATTGTGCTCACGTTGAACTGCGCTTCGTGCATACCTGCAGATGCTGGGTTGTAGACCATCTGATTGAACATGAAATTGGATAAAGGTGATATCTGCTGCGCAAAACCTAGCTCTACCTGCAATAGAAGCAACAGGAAAAAGACCTGTACATATTTTTTCATACTAAATTAATTGTGGTTAATATCTTATTTCTAAAAAGCCTTTTACAACTTCTTCCTTTTTCTTGTCTGAAACTTTTTGTGAAAAAACATAGTAATATGTTCCAGACTTCAATGAATTTCCGTTTTGGTCTTTTCCTCCCCATGTATTGTCGTATTCGTTTGCTTCATAAACCAGATCGCCTATTTTATTAAATACTTTTAAATTATTCTGTGCATTCCCATCTATGCCGTGTACTATAAATAGATCGTTTTTGCCATCGTTGTTCGGTGTAATAAAATTAGGGGTTTTGACTCCATTGTATTTATTCAACACGACAAGATAGTCTTCTGTCTCTGCCGTCTCATCGTTGGTTGGACAAAAATCATTAACAGTAAATGGAGCACTTAATCGTATTCTTGCCCGCACTCTTTTGGGACCAGGTTCTGCATCCGTGGGAATTAAAATATTGTTGATTTCTGTTGTTCCTGTCGTAGAAGAAGAAGCCCCAACAAACTCCCTTGCATCATTTATTACTCCATCGTTGTTAAAATCTATCCATACTGCTAAGTAAGCAATAGTGCCCGTATCGGCTCCATATCTGATTGCCGCCTGATAGCTATTGCCGATATGCAACGTATCATAATTCGAGGAAGAAGTCAAATCAAAATATCCTGTTGGACTGCAACCCGTATTTATTGAAACTACTTTAGTATCTAAGATAGAAAAAGAATTAATATAACTCGTTCGGCAGTTTGTTTGAGAAGCAGCACAGGCTGGCGGCGTTAGCAACTGGGCGAATGTTGGTACTGGATTTATTATTATCTTTTTGGTCAGTGTTTTTACAGGTAACCCTGCAGCATCGTTTATGATACAAATCAAAGTAACGGAGGAGGTGTCATTTGTAAAAAACACGGTAAGACTATCTCCTGTAGCAGTGTTCTTTGTAAATACATTTGTATTAGTTGTACTCCACTGATAGGTGTATCCAGCTTTGACAGGCTGTACATAATAATATCCTTGTGAAGACACGGAAGCAATGTCTTTGCCAAGAATATTGAGGGGTTGTGTTCTATATGCTACTTTGGCCACCATGAGATCAGTTCCATTTTGTCCAACAACATAAGCATGCCCGTCTTTTACTGAAAGAGCTAGATTGTTTGTTATAACATTAGGAATGGCGAGGAGGCCTTTTGTGCCAAAAGAAGAATCTATAGTTCCATTTGATTGACACCGTAGTATAAGCCCACCTTTCAAATTAGAACATTTTCCACATACGAGAATCTTATTGTCCTCTTGTATTGCAATATTTAGAACCTCAGTAGACCCACGAAAATAACTATAAGTAAGCCTCTTAAAAGTATTATCGATAGTTCCATCAGCATTTAAAAGTGCCAGCCCCATAGAATTGTTGGCGCTCCCCGCTAGTAATATTTCCCCATTGTGCAATAATTTCATTGCATTAATATAACCAGTAAACGCTGAACCGAGAGCAACTTGTGCTATTCCATTTACTCCAAAAAAATTGTCCATTGACCCGTCTTTTTTTAATTTCACTACTGTGAAAACCTTATACCCGTTTTGATCAAGAGAATAACCTCCCAATAACACAGAACCATCGTCCATATTAATTACTGCGTTAGCATTATTCAAAGTAAAGGTCGTACTATTTAGATATACGGTTCCAGGGTTTGTTCCTCCTGAATTAAAAGATCCATCAAGCGGGCAGCTCGTCGCATTGTTTATAAATTTTAAACCCAACATATAAGTAGTAGAATAAGATTCATAACCAGAAAGAGCGATTGTATTTGTGTTGGAATTGTATGATAATCCTGTTATGACATTGTTATTAGGGCAAGCTGTATTATAAACAGCCACAGGCGAAGAGAACGTATTTCCATTTGCATTGAGTTTTCCCACTACGGCTTTTTGAGTTGGACCAGTGTATCCACCAAAAAGAATAGTGCCATCTGTCTGAAGCGCCATTCCTTCAATGCTATTAGTATATAATGACGATTGACTAGAAAATACTTGTGCTGCATTTCCTCCAGTTACATTAAATGCTAAATCCTGAGTGCTATCAGGATTTATACGATTTATATAAAAATTACTATTAGGTGCTCCAGTGCCATTGTTTACCTGACCACCTATAAGAATCTTTCCATCCGGCTGCACTAGTACTGATTTAAGATAATTATTAGAAGGGGGGCCATATGGAATTGTTAGCACACCTCCCGAGCCAAAGGTATTAT
>JAYTHK010000062.1:0-1873 GCA_043732665.1 Cytophagales bacterium
TTTTTTTAAAATAAAGGTATTAAGGTGAAATTTTAAATTAAAAAAGTGTTTAAAATTGAAAATTAGCGCTTTTTTTAAGGTTTTTAATACGATATAAAAAAGACTTAAAACTATAGCGTATTAGTTACTTTTTCATATTTTTTGCTACTTTTTTCTACTAGTTTACATGGTTTGCGTATATTCCTTTAGACAGAAGAAGAAAAGCCTTCTAATGTGAAGAAAATTAATGTTTAACTTAAAATAAATTGTTTATGAAAAAAATAATACTTTCCCTTGTAGCGATGGCATTGAATGGTGCTATGTTTGCACAAACTAACAGCATTAACTCTGGTGATATTCCAACAGTGGCGTCTGATGGATATACTTTCCAATTTAATGGAACAGGAACAGATAACTGTCTTGCGAGTGGAGGGGTAGCTTATAGTGCTGCAACCACTCAAGCATGGTCTATAGATGGGTCAGGTAATCTAATCGTTACAGTGCCAAGCAGTGCTACTTATGAATCTAATCCACAGACAGCAAGATTTTTCAGTGGGAACTGCGTAGCGAATCCACTGGATCTTAGTGGTATGGGTAATAATACCTTCAAAATTACGTTGAATTCACCAATGGCCGGTCAATTAGTTGTGGTTGCCTATGATGGCGCCAGTTCAAATTATGCTACAGCTGCTCCTGATGGACCAAATGTTATATCCCTTGTATCAGGTGCGAATACATTAACTGGAACCTTTGACTTTGTAGGGACTGGCATGAGTTCATCTAATATTACTGCGATTGGGCTGCTTTTTAGAGGCCCAACAGGTTGGAGTGATGCTACTTTTCATGGTGCAGTTACAATAAGCAGTATCTTAGTAGGTTCTGCAGTTACTACTACTACAGGTACTCTTGCCGCAGTAAACAACTCATTAATATCTGTTTATCCAAATCCTGCAAAAGATCAAATCAACATCGATCTTTCTTCTATGAATTCTGCAAACGCTTTAGTTAAAATTGTAAATTCTAATGGCGCAGTAGTATATCAAGGAACTGCTTTTAACAGCAACGAAGTGATCAATACTTCTGCCTTCAATAAAGGAATCTATATGGTTCAGGTTTCTTCTGAAAATAACGTTTCCAACAAGAAGGTTGTAATCGAGTAATTTGTTTAAGTTGTTAAATCCGGGGTTTTACGACCCCGGATTTTTTTTATACTTTCGTTTCCAACTAAAATTGATCAATATGTCTTTATTGAATAAGATAATCCTCTTGCTGGTGTCCCTTCCATTTTTTTTCGCCTGTACTACAGAAAAGGCTGAGCAAAATAATAGTACTACTTCTCCATCAGTTAAAAAAGAATTTGCAACCCTCAACCTTATGCCTGTGCCCGCTTCTTTGAAAAGAACCGACGGTACTTATAGGCTTACAAAAGAATTTACACTTAATTTAAACAATACACCTGATCGTCGTCTTTATGATGCCGCCAATCGTTTCCTTAGAAGACTCGATGGCAGAACAGGTTTGTTTTTTATGCAGGGAATTATTTCTAAAGAAATCCCTCAGTCGGTAGAAAAACCAGCATTTATAATCTCCGCTCAACGTGCGGGTAAAGTAGCGTTGTACGAAGACGAATCCTATTCGCTTACGGTAACACCTGATAAAATAAACCTTGATGCAGCCACTGATATTGGTGCTTTGCGGGGATTAGAAACACTTTTACAATTAATGGATTCGGATGAAAATGGTTATTATTTTCCATGTGTGGAAATAAAAGACCAACCTCGTTTCCCATGGAGAGGATTGATGATCGATGCTTCCAGACATTTTCAGCCGATTGATGTTTTGAAAAGAAACATTGATGCAATGGCCGCTGTAAAAATAAACGTTTTCCATTTTC
>JAYTHK010000063.1:0-6510 GCA_043732665.1 Cytophagales bacterium
CTATTTTTACTATGGAAGACTGTAGTCCCGATTTAATAGCATGCCACCAATAATTAAACACAGACTTTCCTGCATCGCGCTTGCAGTTTATTTTGCCCACCTTCATTTCTTTTCCATTTCTCTTTCTATCGTCTTTATTTATAAGTGTTTTTAGAATTAATTTTAATCCACGATTCTTTTTAGATAAAAAATCTACTCGCAGATTATTATAGTCAATATCGAGTGTACCAGTGGCCAAATTATCATCAGCATGAAAGAGCAAAGCTATTTTTCCTACGTGCCCACTGCTTATTTGAGCACCTGTCATTGGAGTAATATATTTATTGAGTATAGAAGCAGAAAAGGCTCCAGTATGGCCTTCAAAAGTATAACTGTCTCTTTTGTTAAGTGTATTAAATTTATACCGCATAGCACCTTCTATTGAGTCTGCTATTATTCCTTTACCTTCTACTATTACCTCAGGTTGTCCTGCTATATAAGCAGAATCAGTGCTAAGGTGATAGATAGTTCCATAAAGCTTGCTAAATACTATTTTACTTCGCACTCCAGCATCCGAATTTTCTTCGTATGCAATACTTGCTTTCACTATCTGGATCAGAGGTATGGTAATAGAAAAAGAAGCGTTTCGAAGAAGGCGGCTGTGCAAAGGCTTATACTTGTAAGGCGCATCGGGCATTTTTTTATTTCGAAATACATACAAATCGGTTTCTGTAATCGTTAATTTATCTGCATAAATTATATTTTCCCATAAGAGGTTTCTCCAGTCTATTCCCACTAAAAATATAGTTGCTTTTACCACTACCCAATCACACTCCTTATTCCCTGAATGATAAAATTGGGTTGAATCTAATTTCGGAGACAATTCAATACCTTTAAATTGCAGTCCATGCAGCCCCTTTAATGTAATGGAATTTATTTTGAGCTTATAATTACTATGTTCTTCTACCTGCGCAATAAGTCTTCCTTTTAACCACGTAGTAAAGAACAAAGAAAACAAAAGCACCACAAGTAATAAAAAAAAACCTAAAATGATGATGAAAAACTTTACTTTTTTATTTACAGTTTTCACATTCGACATAATATATAATTGAAATTTTTAATAATATACATAATTACTATTATTTGCTTCCAATGTAGTATTCAACGTATTCATGATTCTTATAATATAAGCTCTCTTGGTACTAACAACTGCATTTTTTTCTCCCTCCATGGTAGCAATGCGTAAAGCAAATCGCTTCTGGACAAATATAGTTTTAAAAATTCCAAAACTCATGAACAGAACTCCTAAATAAACTATCATCGCATTAAGCGTTAAATACTTTCCTGCTGTCTCAAGTCCAAGAATCAGAGCAGGAGGCGATACAGCACTAGACATGATCAGCCCTGCACCCATCACTAATAATAAAAAACCAGAGAGTCTTGTAGGACGAATTACAAAGAGCTTAGGTTTTGCAATGTCTTTTAATGGGTAGGAATGTCTTTTCACTTTGAGCGTATGCTTAGTGACTGATACTCCATATTTATCTATATATAAAATCCTACAAGGCAGCATACAATTAATACATTTCACAAATCAAAGGTATTAGTCTCTGCACTTGGAAGTATTACACTATACTACAATTTTGTTATAGAATTCACATTTTATTCTTGCCGGATTTCTAATGCTATAATTTTTTTACTTTATAACCATTATTTTCTTTTGCTTCGATCTCAACATCTCTGAGGGTACCGAATTAATTATTTCCTCCTTCAAATATTCCAGTAATTTCTTTCTAGGAAAACTATCTATCACCACCAAACTGATTTCTCTGACCGGTTTGGGAGGAGCAAATTCCCTGATATTTTTTTGTTGCAATGGATTTAAGTTCATCTGCGCAAGTTTGGGAATTATCGTTATGCCATGGTTATGGTCTACCAGATTAATGAGCGTTTCGATACTACCTGCTTCATAATTCAACATTTTGGAATCCATTTTTTTTAATTCACAAAGATTGAAAATTTGATTGCGCAGACAATGTCCTTCCTCAAGTAGCCATAGATGATGAATGTCAATTTCTTTTGGTAAAAGGTATTTTTTTTTGGACAGCATTTCCTCTTTCGAAGCATACGCCATGAACTCTTCATAAAACATAGGATATTCTTCCAACCCCTTTTCTTTTATGGGAGTTGCTAATATTCCAATATCCAGTTCTCCTTTTTTTAGTTTCACAATGATCTCATCCGTTATCATCTCTTTCACTATGATTTTTAGAGCTGGATGTTTTTTGTGAAACGTATTTAAAAATAAAGGTAACAGATAGGGCGCAAGTGTCGGAATAATTCCTAATCGGAATTCTCCTGTGATTTCATCTTTACGTTCTCGGATATATTCTTTTAGAAAATTTACATGCGCAATAATGGTTTTAGCTCTTTTGATTATCTCTTCTCCTTCACTAGTAGGTATTACGGGCTGTTTACTTCTGTCAAAAATTTTAATCCCTAGCTCTTCTTCTAGTTTTTGAATCATCATACTAAGAGTAGGTTGTGTAACAAAATTTTTCTCTGCGGCTTTGGCAAAATGTCGGTGATTGTCTACCGCAATTATGTATTCGAGTTGTTGTAAATTCATATATAGATTATATCTATGTAAATATAGGAAATATCAATTTGATTTATATAACAAAGTTTATTAAGTTTGCAAAGGAAAAAAGAACTAACTATAGTCCTATGAAAAATAGAAAAGGCAAAAAGCGAAAACTGACGACTGCCTCTGGGAAGCCTTACGTTGAAAATGAAAATTCAATGAGCGTAGGAGCAAGAGGGCCTTTGTTGCTTCAAGATTTTATATTGCATGAAAAAATGGCGCATTTCAACCGTGAGCGCATTCCTGAAAGAGTTGTACACGCAAAGGGCACAGATGCTTTTGGCACTTTTACCGTCACCCACGACATCACTTCGTATACCAAAGCCAAACTATTCAATACAATAGGAAAGCAAACAAAATTATTTTTGCGCTTCAGCACTGTAGGAGGAAAAAAAGGAAGCGCCGATACAGAAAGAGAGCCAAGAGGATTTGCAGTTAAGTTTTATACGGAAGATGGCAATTTGGATTTGGCGGGGAATAATACTCCAGTATTTTTCATTAAAGACCCTAAAAAATTTGGCGATTTTATTCATATACAAAAAAGAGAGCCGAGAACCAATGTTAAAAGTCCAACTATGATGTGGGACTTTTGGAGTCTGAATCCTGAAAGTCTCTATCAGGTGCTTATTCTGATGAGCGACAGAGGAACTCCTTACGGCTACAGACATGTAAATGGGTATGGAAGTCATACCTTCTCCTTGATAAACAACAAGAATGAAACCGTTTGGGTGAAATTTCATTTTAAAACGCTTCAAGGAATTAAAATTTTTACGAACGACGAAGCCGCTGAAATGAAAGGTAAAGATCCTGACTTCGCTCAGCGCGATTTGGTGGAAGCGATTGACAAAAAAGATTTCCCAAAATGGGCAGTAAAAATTCAGGTCATGACCCAGGAACAAGCCAAAATTTTCCCCTTCAATCCGTGTGACCTTAACAAAGTATGGTCACACGAAGACTTCCCATTAATTGATGTGGGCACTTTGGAATTGAATCAGATTCCTAAAAATTATTTTGCAGAAATAGAGCAATCGGCGTTTGCTCCCGCTCATGTGTTAGATGGCATAGGATATTCGCCAGATAAAATGCTTCAAGGGCGTTTACTTTCATACCCAGATGCACACCGTCACCGCTTGGGAGGCAACTACGAGCAGATTCCAGTAAATAGATGTCCTTACATGGTGGCCAACTATGAAAGAGACGGCGCCATGAGTATAAATGGAAATGGAGAAGACAATCCCAATTATTTTCCAAATAGCTTTGACGATATTTACACAGATGAGACGTACAAAGAACCTGCCATGCCTTTGGATTCTGCGCTTGCCGATTGGTACGATAGGAATGGAGAAGGAGACAACAATCACTATACTCAGGCTGGGCTATTGTTCAATAAAACGATGAACGATTACGACAGTCTCAATTTAGTTTCTAATATTGTAGGTGCTATGAGTGGTATAAGCGGCGAGAAAAAAGAGCTAATCATTAATCGTCAGCTTTGTCATTTCTTCCGCGCCGATGCAAAACTGGAAATAGGCGTCGCTAAAGGACTTGGGGTAGACTTAGACGCAGTGATGAATGCGTTGAAACATGTAACTGTATAATTAAATAAAAATGTAACTAAAAATTAATAACTACTATGAAAAGATTTGCAACAGCCAACTGGCAAGGAAGTGGAAAAGAAGGGAAAGGACTTCTTACCTCACAAAGTACCGTGTTAAATAAAACACAATATTCTTTCAATACACGTTTTGCCGACGGGATCGGCACCAACCCTGAAGAGTTAATAGCGGCTGCACATGCAGGATGTTTTAGCATGAAGTTGAGTTTCAATTTGAGTGGTGCAGGCTTTGTTCCCGATTCTATCGACACTCGTTGCGACATTACGCTTAATCCGGAAAAAGGCGAAATTACTCAATCTCATTTAACTGTTTCTGTAAAAGTAGCAGGTATCAGTAAAGAAAAATTCGATGAATTGGTGGCGGATGCAAAAACCAACTGCCCAATCTCAAAACTTTTAACTGCAGCGATTAGCTACGAAGCTACGTTGATGTAATTAGTAGTTTACTAAAACAGGCCAGATATTTTCCGTCCTGTTTTAGTAATTTTTTTTTCACTACTCCGTCTTTCTCCCATTGACCTAGTTATTATTACAGCAAAAGTCATTCAGGAGGAACTTATTTCTAAAGGGTAAGTGAGGTATAAAATATAAATAATTAGTCGTCCCTTAAAAAGCTACGTATGCTCTACGATTATTGTTGTATAGGATAAAAAAAAGTGTTTACTTTTCGTTGGTAATATGGCAGAAGTATGAAATCCTAAGGGAAAATCAAGCATAAACTACAGTCAGATATGTTTAAAATCCAACTCAAAGCACTGGTTTCACAAGAACATTCACTTATCGTTTTAGGTCATAAGACTGACTGGATTTCTATTGATAAGGAATTTGAGCAATATTATTTCTGACAGCACCTTCTTATACTATTAATTACAATGGCTCGTTAACCAATTACGGCATTGTAAACATAACAGGAAGTCTGACTATGGCAGTAGGAACGCCCACCAATTATAATATTCTCAATGCTCAGGTTACCCAAATTAACGGAGGTTGTACAGCTACCAACTGGTTTAACATTAACATTAACATCAATGGCAATCTTACTGTAATCGGCACTTTAGTCAATAACAAATCGGTGATTGTTACCGGGATTACTCAGGTTAATGGAGGTGCGAAAATAAACATGGCCGCAGGAAGCAGTCTTAAAACGAGAAACATGACCTTAATAGGAAATGTAAACAGCACAGGAGGCTCTACAGTTCTGGTAACGAGTACTTTCAGTGCTAACTGGGGAGCAGTATTCAGTGCCAATAGTACGCTTTGCGCAGGTGCGTTGTCTGTAGCCAGTGGTAATCATCTCTTGTTCTAAAGATTGCTATAATTCTAAATATATTTTAAAGCTTGATAAAAGCAGATTAAAAGAAAAAGAAATAACTGCTAAGGATTTTAAAAAATGTATATGTGATAATGATTTTTCTGTTTTAATTCCAAGTAGGGAGAATCCAATTAATACAATAAAAAATGATTCAATAGAAGAGGTTTTTATTTCATATTATCCAGTATTAAAAGAGAATGTGTCATGCAATGGAATTTATTTGTACTCAATACATTCAAAATATAGAAAAGTACCATTGTATAGAAATGAGAACGGCAGATATACGAAATACAACTACTTCATTATTTTGAATAATAAAATTGAAGTTTTATGGAATAAAAATGATGAAGAAAAAGAGAAATTTTACAGAAAATACGAAGGAGTATTAATAGAAAAGTTTGGAAAGGATAAAATAGTTGAGATTAGGGAATCTTTAATAAGAGGCTATATTAACCAGGAGTAATGCTTGCTTGCTGAATTCCATAGCAATATTTTAAAAAAATGGATTCTTTAAATTGAGATTTTAGAATTAATAACACTGGTAAATATTTTGAAAGTTGCGAATTATGTAAGTTGAGTTTTTTTGATTTTTAGAATTACAGATCTTAAACCTGGGAAGCATCAGCCTCAACAACGGTCCGTTTAACGTGTACCAGACGGGGATAGCCATCAACAAAGGCTCTATCACCACAGGCAATAGCATCAATGTATATGGAGGAACCCTTGACAACCGCAATACCCTTACTTCGACTAATTTCCTGATCTCAGGAGGGCTGTTGAACCTGGTTTCAGGAAGTCAGGTAACCACGACAAACTTTGCCATGCAAACCAACGCCAGTGTTGTCGATACCTCTACGGATAACGGGTATGCCAACATCAAAGTAACAGGAGCAAGTACCTTGTTGTCGTCCAGTATGAGTGGAAGGATTATGTACTGCGCTGCGAACGGGATCGGTCAAA
>JAYTHK010000064.1:0-6497 GCA_043732665.1 Cytophagales bacterium
GTGATCATGAGTTCTTCGGATTATTATGCCTTTGGGATGAATATGATAGGTAGGTCATATAGCTCTGCATCATATAGATACGGCTTTAATAATAAAGAAAACGACCCTGAAGATGGCTACCAAGACTATGGCATGAGACAATACAATACACGACTTGGCAGATTCTTTAGTGTAGATCCAATTACTCATAAATATCCAATGCTTACTCCTTATCAATTTGCATCTAATAGACCAATTGATGGAGTAGATTTAGATGGATTGGAATATGCTACGTTTAATATTTATGTTGATAAGAATTATAAGGTTACAAAAATAGTAGTTACGAAAGATTATGAGCTAAAAGATAATAATTCTAAGGGTGCTGGAATTCAATATAATATCATAGACGAAAAAACAGGAAAAAGATTAACTTCCGATTTTAGAAAGAATTTATATGGAATATACCAAGGTGGAAATAATCCCCAATTGCCAAAGGTTGGTGAAGATTTTAATGCTCGACATGATGATTATAGATTAGACCCAATTGATGAGACTGATGCTACTGCAAAACAACATGATTTAGATTATGATGAAAAAAAGTTAGCAGGAGTAGGTGGGATATTAGATGAGCAAAGTTCTAGAGCTAATAAGGATTATAACAGAAGTGCAGATAAAATTATTGATAAATATGAAAAAGGAGAATTAGATAATATTACCAAAAAGCCAGTTACAAAAGAAGCTGCAGAGGCAGCCAAGTTTGGAAAAAAATGGTTTGTAAGAGCAGAGAGTTTAAAAAAGGAGAAAAGACCCCAAAAAATTATTTCAAGTGGCGTTATTAGATAAAAAAAAAGTACTAATAGGTATTCTGACATTTATATATTTTGCTGTACCCGTAATTCAATATCACTTATATTCAAATATTGAAGATAGGTTTAACGATCACTATGTGTTTTGTATAGCACAATATTTATTTGAATTTCTACAGTTTGTATATACGAATTCCATTGTACCATATTTAGCTCAAATACTAATTTGGTTATTTGCTTGGTGGCTAATAAATAAAATTGTTTATCGTGGTAATGGGCATAAGTTTCCACGGAAACCTGCTACAAACCATAACGAACATTCAAAAAGTCAATAGAACCTGTTCGTTCCTTGACTTGAAATTTTAGAATTTGAAATATTTTGGAGGACTAAAAATTTGATATATTTATTTTTGGATTGAGCCGAGTAACAGAATTTGAAATATTTGGGAGGATGGGGATTTTGGTTTAAGGCAGTAATTTTTAAAAACAACATTTTAAAAGTTTAAAGAACTTTGAAAGACTAGAAGAATTTTTATTGGTGGGGAGTGAAATTAGATCCCAAGATGTATTCCATGTATGCCAGGAGTAACTGGAAAGACAACAACAACAGAAGAGAAGTAGAGTAAATATGGATTATTAAATCCCAAAACTTCCAAGAGGGTTATATTTGGTATTGAGATATAGAAGAGTGTAAATGATATATTTACTAGGCAGCAAATTTTAACGAATTATAAAAATAGCGAAACGATTAATAAAAATGCAACGATTAATTTATTTTAGTATCTATTCTTTTCTGATTATTCTATTTTGTGGTTCATTAAAAAGTATTGGACAAGGAAATACATTATCTCAATATAGATTAGCTCGGCAATATTATGACACTGCTCTTGTAAAAGTAAAAGAAGGTGATTTTACAAGAGCAATTAAATTGCTTGATAAAACAATTGCACTTGATTCTATGGATTCAGAGTATTATAGATACAGAGGATATTCTAAATATAAAAATGGATATGTTAATTATGCGATAAGGGATTACGATAAGGCAATACTGTTAAATCCCAATAATATTAATGCTTATATAAAAAGAGGTGATGCTTTTTATTACAAGAAAAATTTTCTAAAATCAAAGGCTGATTATGATCGGGCAGTAGAACTTGATAGTTTAAATTTTTATGCATTAGATATAAGAGCTGCCGTTAAATTTAATCTAAATGACTTTGAGGGAGCTTTGAAAGATTATGAAAAATGTGAAAAAATAAACGGAGGCAATGCAAATCTATTTTTCAATAAGGGAACAACTTTGTTTCATTTGGGAAAATATAATGAAAGTATATATTCTCTCGATCTAGGTATAAAATTAGATTCTCTCATTGATAACATAAATAGCTATGTTTGGCGAGGCGATGCAAAAGCAGAACTTGGTAATATTGAAGGAGCTCTTTTAGATTATAATAAAGCGATAAGATTAAATCCAAAACAAGCATCTTGCTATTATTGGAAGGGAGATGTTTATTTTAAATTTAAAAAATACAAGGAAGCGATTTTAGAATACGATAAAGCGATACAATTATCGGCTAATTATGAGCTAGCTTATTTAGAAAGAGGAAGAGCGAAGAGTTTCTTAAGTAAGAATAAGGAAGCATTAAGTGATTTTAATAAAGCAATTGAGATAAAAGGAGTAAAAGTTCATGAAACCTATTATAGAAGAGCTAGATTGAAAGACAAGATGGGGCAACCCATAGACTCTGTATTGGCTGATTTGAATAGTGCGATTAAATTAAATGATCAAATGATTAATGCTTATGAAGAAAGAGTTCGTTTAAACTTTGAAAAGGAGAATTATGCTTTTGTTGTTAAGGATTATAAACACCTTCAAAAAATCAACCCTAATAATCCTTATAATTACACAGGAATGGCCTATACCTTACTTATGATGAAAGATACGATATCTGCTATAGAAATGTCAAAAAGAGCATTAGAATTGTTTCCAAAAGATCCTCTTTCTTATTGTTCAAGGGGTACGATATTGTCTGAGATTAATTCTAAGAAATACGAAAGTCAAATACTGGATAATTATAATAAATCAATTGAACTCAATTCAGAGTATGGAGAAACCTATTATTACAGAGCTAAATTCAAATATAAAATGGGAGATAAAACAGGAGCCTGTCAGGATATGACCAAAGCAAAAGAACTAAGTTATAACCAAGCTACCAAGGAGGAGGTTAAAATTTATTGTAAATAGTTTTTTCGCTACCCATTATATTTTGTTGATAAAGATGGGAATGAAATATATGATTCTAGAGGTGAGTTAGTTACCGGATTCGTATCGTTATGGCTTTGGAGGGCAAGAAAGGGATAATGAATTAAATGGAAGTTATACTGCTGCTTTCTGGGAATATGATCCTCGGTTAGGTAGAAGATGGAATGTGGATCGTATTCGTTATTCTGGAATAAGCCCTTATGCATGTTTTGGAAATAATCCAATATCTTCTTCTGACCCTTTGGGTTTAGCTCCTACACCTTGGCAAAGACTTAAAGCCGCTGTTGGTATAGGTAAATTAGCAGGAAATAGAGGAGCTGGAAACCAATATTATGTTAAAAGGAGAAAATTAAATACGGATAGCCAAAATACTCGAAGTTCAAGTACTCCAAGTGAAAAAAAGAAAAATGATAACTTTCAGTATACACCACCTAAAATAGATGAAGATGAAAATATACCACAGGTTGATTATAAAATAACACCACCTTCTCTAGAAGAACTTTTGGGTGAAGAAATCAAAAAAGAGCAAGAAATAAAATTTGATCCTTTACCTAAAAAAGTAGATACTAAACCTAAGATTAAAAAAATTGATCCTGTAATTAATGAAAAACCAAAACCTATTTTAGTACAGCCTACTGTAGTAACAACCACTACACCACCACCACCTATATTGGGCCCTAAACCGACGTCTGTCCCTGATGATATATGTTGGCTATGTTGGAAAGGAGTTAAACCAGGTGACAATGATTTTTTGGCACATCATGAAAATGAAGAAGCTGATATTTTGATTAAATGGTTAAATGACCATCCTGGATATAATATTGAAATTGTTGCTGATGCGGGCTTAGATTGGGATCCAAATGTTACCTTAGGAATTAATGACCCTTTAAAATGGACCCAAGCTGGCCTTTATGAAAGTGCATTGTCAAAATTTAATAGATTTATGAATTTAGTAAAGAAAAAAGGAGGAGATGCTAATAGAATTAGATTTAGAACAGGTGAAGTGTATGATAATAAAATTAAGTATAAATTAAGATAAAATTTATTGGATTAATATTTGTTGATTAGTTTTAATATTATGAGTAAGTTATTTATTGCTACAAATATCTTTTTGTTGGGTTTTAATATTTTTGTTTATGGACAGAATGCCGAACAATTAAATCTTAAATCAAAAGAGCTTTTGTTAAAGAAAGACTATATAAATGCATTACCATTAATACAGAAATCAGCGGAATTAGGAAATGCAGAAGCTCAGTATAATTATGGTAATTTTTATAAGAGAGGTATTCAAGTTGTTAAGAACGATACATTAGCTTTCGAATGGTTTTTGAAAGCGGCCAAACAGGGATGGTCAGAAGCTCAATATGCAGTTGCAGTAAGTTACGAAGAGAATTTTTTTGGGATTGAAAGAGATAATGCTAAGGCATTTTACTGGATATCAGAATGTGCGAAACAAAATAATCATGAATGTGTTTATACATTGGCATCATATTATGAAAGGGGAATCGGAGTAAATGTAAATAGCTCTTTTAAATGGTTAGCTAGGGTTGGTCTTATTCCAGAAGCAGAACAATGGGGAATTAGAGAAAGGGTAAGTTCTACTAGATTAGGAATTTCTCGTGCATATAAAAATGGAATAGAAAAAAAAGTAGTCATTATAAAAAAAGATTTGGTTAAAAGCTTTACCTGGGCTCTTATTTATAATGAAGGAAAAAAAGGCCTTAATGTTAATTTGCAAGAAAAGAACATTATAGAAATTAAGGAATTAGAAAAGAGTTTAACAGAAAGTGATAAGATAAATGCTAATATACAAGCTGAGAAGATGTTAGGTTGCAAAATAAGAAATTTCACTAATCTCTATATCGTGGAACCAGCTATATCAAACCCTAATAACACATATACAAAATTAAGTGATGACCAAATAACGATACTTTCAGATAGGTTTGGTGATGGTACTGACGAATGGATGGAAAAAATAAAAAATTTATATAGTCAAAATAAAGAATTTAATACTTTTTGGATAGAAGATAAAACTGGAGATATAGTTATTTCATCTGAAAATCTTCAATTAAATAAAACTGCCAGGATAGAGTATACAGATTACAATATTAAACTTTTAGAAAAACTGTGGTAGGGTAATGGGTCAAAAAGAGAGATATTGATATAAGTATTTGAAATAGAAGGGTACGGTAAAAATAAAATTAATAAATGAGGTAAAAAGAGACGGTATTATATACGGTCTGTTGTTATCTGTAGCTTTTAGCTACAGATGTTATACTGTGAGGCTTTCAGCCGTTTAGATAAGGGAAAAGCTAGTAAGGGATTTTTTATAAGGTATGGAACAAGAAGCCAGTGCTAAAAAGGAAAAAGAATCAGACGATAAGTTTGATTCTTTTATCAGGGGTATAGTACTAGGTTCTAATAATGATAAGCTAGTAGTTCCCCTCAAAGATATTCCATTATGGTAGTGAAGATGGAAAGGGAATACCTGTAAAAATTAAAATAAATTAGCGATTAACTATTTATATGAAATATAATCTTTTCGTCTTTGTAATTATAGTGCTGACAGGATGCTTTTCTAATAAGGATAAAAGTGATCCTCCAAATTTAGCATTAGTGAAAGATCATTCAATTTCAGTAGATGATGTTTATTACCAATTCTATGAAAAGTATGGATTTACTGATGCGTGTGTACATTATAGGACTCTGTATAAATGTAATAAATTTAGACCTTCGTCTTCTGGTTGGAAAAGACTTCCTATTACTAGCACAGATTTAAAAAAAATAAATAGTATCACTAATAAAATGGATGCGGTCCCAGCTTTTGATTATGATATTCAATATAGGAATAAAGAAGCTTTTAAAGATATATCATTAGAAATGAAAGAATATATAAAACAAAAAGAATCTAGTTGTGTTCTTAATTTAAAGAACGGATATTACTATTACAGTAAAGGAGTTTTTAAGGTATTTGATCTGGATAAAAAGGCTTTTTACATAGAAGTTCATAAATGTGATGGATAATAAAATTTTATAAGGTTGCAGTTTAACAAAAGGAAAGCGTATCAAAATATTTGGTACGACCCTGCTTCATGGAATACCAATCCCTCCAACCCTACTTATCAAGGTACAATTATTATAAATCCAGATGGTATAATTGACTGCGGTTCGCACGAGATCTGGCCTAACGATGCTTCTTCCCAGGCAGGGCAACCCTACGCTAATCACGCGACTTTTGCAGCAGGCAGCATTGTTTACAACTACGGTACGTTGCTAGCGCACGACCTGCAGTTTGACGGTTGTACGGTCTATAACTTTGGAACCTTCCAGACCACAGGTGGCGTAAGCCTTACCAACGGAGCCTCCTTCTATAACGTTTCGGGAATGGTGATCAGTTCCTTGACCATAGACGCAAGCAGTAAATTTTATACCAAAGCAAACAGCAACCT
>JAYTHK010000065.1:0-6452 GCA_043732665.1 Cytophagales bacterium
ACACTCCCATTTAAAGCTACTGTACTTCCTGCACAAATAGTTGTATTGCCTCCTGTATTGGCTATATTTGGTCCTGCATTTTTTGCCACACTTATTCCAGCTGAAGCTGTAGGAGAACAACCTGCATTAGTGTTTACATCGCTGACTTGCACCGTATAATTCCCGGCGGGTACAGTTATATTTTGAGTGGTAGCAGCATTACTCCATAAATAAGTGTAAGGCGGTGTTCCAAAAGAAGGATTGGCAGTAATAGTTGTAGTAATGTCGGCAAAGCAAATAGATACCGTAGGTGGACTGATAAAGACCTGTGTTTTTTGAATAAGAGCGATTCTTAAAGTGTCTTTGTAAATAAAGGCAGGGGTACATGCAGAGGCTGCAACTAATTTGCTTACCTCAAAATCTATATATGGAGTATATAGAGGGCTGCCGAAAGCAGGAGCTGTAAATGTCGTAGAAGCACAACCTGAAATACAACTCAAATTACTGTTATAAACACCATTTGCAGGAACTCCTCCTATACCAGTAATAGAACGCCAAGAAATAGTTGGATTGTTTCCTCCTGAAAGGGTCATGGTTTTGTTGCATGAAGAAGTAACAGACATATCAGGAAGAGCAGCAATGCCTTTGGAAACTGTTAAACCATATTGCCCAACGTCATTGCCAGGTTTACAGTAAATAACACAATGTACCCCTCCGGGAGGAATACATAGTGGAGTTCCTTGGTTTACAAGAGGTCCACAGTCAATACTATATTGTTGTCCTGGAGGAATCGGAGATGTTAATAAATTGAAGGACAACTGAGTTGATAATGGGTTTGTTGTAATAATAAATCGGATACATTCTTTTGAAGCTTTTGAAATGGCACAACAACTATTGCCATTTCGACCTGTAACAGGACTTAGCCAGGTAGAATCCGTTTTGCTTGACAAATCTACTATGAAAGTCGTTATGCCAGCACAAGAATTACAAGTGGCAAATTGAGCATTAACTTTTGAGAGGGTAATTAAAGAGACACTTAGCAATAAAATGTATTGGTAATAATATTTTTTCATATTTTGGTTTAAATGAAACTATACAGTTATAATTAAATACGCATTTTCATATATTTAGGTTGTTCTGAATATATACTCTATTTTTTAAAAATAAAAAAAGAATTAGACTTGGCGTCTTTTTCATTTACCATCCTTCTCCTCTATTTTAGTTTTCCAAAAAAAATCCAAAAAAAAGCGTACATAAAAGTATTAGAAGTGTTTGATGAGCTTTTTTTAAAACACATGAAATTATTCGGCCCAATAGAAAAGAAAAAAGAAACCATGTAGTATGAATCACAAACCTTTATGACAATTCCTTAAGTAACCGACATTGATTTATGAATAGTTTTAAGTTTAGTGGCTTAGAGGGAGTGTACAAAAAATCATAAAAGTGTCAATTAGTGAATGGACACTTTTTATTTTAAGATTTTTATGTTATAAATTGAAAAATTAGTACCTTTCGATTCAAATAAAATAATTTTGTATAACTAAATAAAAAAAATATTATGAAAAAAATAATTATTTCCTCATTATTAATTGGTGTAGTATCCTTTGGTTGCTCAAAAAAAAGAACTTGTACTGAAACTACTACACATACAAATGGCAGTGTGGATACAAATGTTACTATGTATGACAAGCTTACTCCGAAAGAAAAGAAAGATGTTGAGAATTTAGGTACTTATACACAAAGTGATGGTACTGCTATGAAAACATCCTGTAAATAATACCAGTTCTGAAAAGGGGGTAAAGCAAATTGTTGATTTTATATTAACTCAAAAGTTATCACCTCTAATAGAGAAAGAAATCAGAGGCTTTCTCTATTGGAGGTTGTATTGTCTAAAATCACGGGCATTTCTACAATGGAGATACTGTAAAGTGTTTCTTATATAGAATTGCAACTTACTGAAAATTAGTAGCGAGCAGAGCATGGACAACTATACTCTACTGGTTTTTTTGTTGCAAATTTATATTTAGACTATATACAATATATTGATTTTAAATGCATTAAACACAAAAATGAACCTCTAATGTCTATGCTCCAATGTCTTTGTTAAGTATCGTATGTCCCATTTTATCTCGTTTTGTCTGGAGATATTTTTCGTTATGAGGATTAGGAGTTATTTCTATCGAAATATTTTCTATAATCTCTAGGCCATATCCAATAAGCCCTGCACGTTTTATAGGGTTGTTGGAAATTAATCTTATTTTTGTAATGTTTAAATTTCTTAAAATCTGCGCTCCAACTCCATAATCTCGTTCATCCATTTTAAAGCCCAGCTCAATGTTTGCTTCTACGGTGTCGTATCCTTGCTCCTGAAGTTTGTAGGTCCTTAATTTATTGAGAAGACCAATCCCACGTCCTTCTTGATTCATATAAAGTATAACGCCTTTTCCTTCTTTGTTTACCAGCTCCATTGCTTTCTGAAGTTGCGGTCCACAATCGCAGCGGCAAGAACCAAATATATCGCCCGTCATGCAGGAAGAATGGACACGCACCATCACAGGCTCATCCTCTTTCCATTCTCCTTTTATCAAAGCCAAATGAATATCGCCTGTGTTGATCTGGCGAAAAGCGATCATATCAAAATCACCAAATTGCGTGGGCATTTGTACGCCAATCTCTCTTTGTATAAGACTTTCAGCCTTTAAGCGATAAGCGATAAGATCTTTTATAGAAACTAATTTTAACTGAAGTCGGTCGGCAATTTTTCTTAATTCAGGCAGCCTTGCCATCTCTCCTTCTTCGTTCATAATCTCCACAATAACACCTGCAGGTTGAAAACCCGCCAGTCTTGCAAAATCAATTGCGGCTTCTGTATGACCAGCTCTACGAAGTACACCTTCTTTCTTTGCCTTTAAAGGAAAAATATGTCCAGGTCTTCCGAAGTCTGCCGCTTTAATTGAGGGATCAAAAAGTGCTTTTATCGTTTTAGAACGGTCTGAAGCTGAAATTCCTGTTGTACAACCATAGCCTAAAAGATCTATAGAAACAGTGAAAGCCGTTTCGTGCGTAGCAGTATTTTTGCCAACCATCAAATCAAGCCCAAGTTCTTCGCAACGCTCTTCTACAAGAGGTGTGCAAATAAGTCCACGACCTTCCTTAGACATGAAATTTATAATTTCAGGCGTAACGCAGTCTGCCGCACATAAAAAATCGCCTTCGTTTTCACGGTCTTCGTCGTCTACTACGATAATGACTTTGCCTCTCTTTATTTCTGCAATAGCCTCTTCAATTGTATCAAGCATAAATTTCAACTAACCAGCGTTACAAAACTTTTTTCCAGCAGGATGTTACAAGCCCGCCAGTTATTATTTTCCCTTACGAACAATCTTCCTAGCCTTGCAAGTTCATTGGCTTCGGCAGAATGATTTAGCAGAAAAATAATTTGTTCAGCAAATTTAACGCTTTCATTGCATATAATTATCTCTTTTTTGTCTTTTGCTTTCAGCGCTTTATTAGAAAGTGAAGTAGTGACCACTGGAATACCTGCTGCCATTGCCTCCATTAATTTATTTTGCAATCCTGAACCAGAAAATATCGGCGCTACGAATACTTTGGAACGGATTAGATAATCTTTCATATCTTTTACATAGCCTGTTACAATTACATCATCGCTTTTTAAGGCCAACACTTCAGGTACTGGGTTAATACCAGCCAGGCATATTTTCACTTTTACTCCTTTCGAATTCAACACAGGTAGTATTTCCTGTACAAGGTATTTACAAGCCTGAATATTGGCATGATTGCTCATATTACCTGTAAAAATAATATCGTATACTTTCTCTATTCCTGGGTTTTTGGTTACAAAATATTCCTCACTTACACCGTTTGGAATAATGTCCAGTTTTTGTTTGAGTTTTTCAGATAACGTATCCGTATCGGACTGGCTAATGATAGAACAGCCATCAAAATAGTCTGCCACTTTTTCTTCGAATATTCGAAGTCTTTTAGCTTCTTCTTTGATAAAGAATTTTTCATACCAACGTGAAAATTTAATTCGCTTTTTCATGCCTTCTGAATAGGCATCCATGTAATCTAGAAAATATTTAGTAGGCAGTTCGAAAGGAATATTTTTGAACATTCTAATGAGTTGAACATAACAAATGTCAATATTATTGGTACTAATAAGGTAGGCAATAGCGTCTTTCATTTTAGAAGACTCAAAAAAATGTACTTGAAACGGATCTGGACTAAAAAGGGCTTTTATTATGTTTAGTATTCTACTAAAAAGGCTGAGCTGAATAATTTCCAGCTGCTTACAATGCTTTTTTACTTCGTAAATTTCTTCTTCCGAAGGCATTTTATCTGTCAGACAGACAACATGAAGTTCGTTGTTTCTGCTTAGTTCCCTGAGTTGATAGTAAGCACGTAATTTATCTCCTTTTTCAATAGGAAATGGAAAGCGTGAAAGAGCTATCAGTATTTTCATATCAGTTCAAAATAAAAATTTTCTATTTCTCTAACTAATTTTTCCCAAGAGTATTTTTCCTGAGCTATCTTTCTGGCATTCTCACCAATCGTGGTGCTATTTACTTCACCCTTTATTAGTGCTTCTGTTTTACTAATAAATTCTTCTGGAGTATTTGCAAGTAAAATTTCAGAGCCTTCTTTTGCTTCTATACCTTCCGCTCCTATGGAGGTAGAAACGATACAACGACCAAGTGCCATTGCTTCTACTATTTTTAACCTCATCCCTCCTCCCGACAAAAGAGGAACAATCATAATAGAATGTTGGTTCAGAAAACTAATAGCATCTGGAATCATTCCATGAAAAGTAACACCTTCTACTTTGCGACTTTTCATTTCTTCCGACATATTTTTGCCTGCTATATGTAACGTTAATTCCGGAAATTTTTCACGAAGTGTAGGCCACACTTTTTCCAAGTACCATTCTATTCCTTGTATATTCGGCATCCATTCCATGCTACCAAGAAAACATAGACTTGGTTTTTCGTTAGAAGCTTTTTCGGAACTATAAAGCTCTAAATCTACTCCTGCAGCCACTGTTTTTAGTTTACCTTTATACTTATTTTTTCTATAGAAATCAGCATCGCGATCGGTAATCGCCATGATACCGTCGAACTCATGAATTTTTTCTCGTTCGAAATTTTTAATTTTAGTACTCAGATTTTTTAAGTACCATTTTTTTATAGGATTTTTTTCATTTTCTGCTGTTCGTTCCCAAATCTCATGTTCTATATTATGAGACCGAAGTAGCAGAGGGATAGAAGCTATTTTTTTTATACTTTCTGCATAAACAGCCAAGTAAATTCCTTCCATCTGAATAACGTCTGGCTTTTGTTCCTTAACAATTTTTTCAAGTAAAGAGTTAAACTCAGGAGAGATGAATCTTTTTACATTATAAGGCATTTTGCTGAACAACGCTCTTAATAACCCTGAAAAGCGAATAGTAGTATCTATGTCTGAGGTATGTACTTTAGAAATATCCGCAAGCACAGAAGGATTCTGATAGTGCTTTTTAGTATTCAAACTCGCCAAAATAACCTGATGACCAAACCTATTTAGATATTTGGTCACATTGTAAGTAGCCATATTTCCTCCATCGTTCAAAGGAAAAGGGATCCTATTTGTGATTTGCAATATTGTTAGTCTATTATTCAATAAGTACTACTTTTTCTACTAATAATAAAATAATTACGCTAATCTAATGGGATTTTCCTTATGATGCCATTTTTATTAAAAGAATGATTTTTTCAATAAAAATACGGTTTTTGAATACTAATAAAGTGTTAAAAATAAGATTATTATCTACTTTGGGTTTTCTGAGACCATTTTCTCAAAACTGTTCCAGAGTTTCTCGGCAGTTTTATCCCATGAGAATTTTTCACGCTGAATCCTTCCCTTTTCAATCATACGGGTTCTTAAATCATTATCGCGGGCTATGCTAAGCATACACTCTTTGATGTCAAAAGTAGAATTTGGGTTGACCAACATTCCAGCATCTCCTGCCACTTCTGGCATAGAAGTTACGTTGGAAGTGATAACTGGAACATCACAATACATGGCTTCAAGTATAGGAATTCCAAATCCTTCAAAAAATGGCACATAAGTAAGTGCCAAAGCAGACGCAATCACATTTTTTAAATCACTGGAAGGCACTCGTCCTAGAAAATGTACATCAGGCTTGAATTTCATATTATGGTATGTATCCTTAAAGTCGGAATCGTCCCACATCACTTGACCTGCCAAGATTAATTTTATATCGTTAGGATATGTTTTTTTAAATTCATCAAAAGCAATAAGCAGATTTCTTGTATTTTTTCTTGGATTTAGAGATCCTACAAAAAGGAAATAAGGCCTACCATCGGAGTATTTATATTTCGTTTTCCGCTGTTCTTCTTCACTAGCCGGCCCATAGTTCAAATTACAACCGTTATAAACAACATCGATTTTATCTG
>JAYTHK010000066.1:0-1848 GCA_043732665.1 Cytophagales bacterium
AATCGGTATTTCAGCTGATTACCGCTCATTTTCAAAAAAGCATCAAAAGCTTTTCCCGTTCGCAAACTGACAAAACCTTTTATCAATTCCGTCTCTTTACCATCCATTAACGCTTTAATCGCTTCTTCATCGAGCGTTACGCCAAGCACTAAGGCTGGTATTTCTTTTTTTAGTTCTTCTTCCATTTAGTTATTTATGCAGAATTTCTTTCTGCGTTGATGATGCCGAATGAACAACGCATTACTAGTTTTTCATAGATACCTTTTAAAGCAGAATCTGCCTTATTGTCGTCAATTTCTCTGATACGGGTCAACGCATGTTGTTGTATTGTAACAAGCGGTAACTCTATGCGCTGGCGCATCTGTATAGAAAGTTGGTCAATAGGTTTATCTCCCATTAATTCTGTTTCACCAGAAAGCATCAAAATATATTTTTTTGTACGTTGAAATTCATCGTGAATTAGGTTCCACAAATCGCCATAGACGGGGTGACTGGAAAGATAAGCCGTTAAAGGAAAAAACGATTTGTTCATGGCCATCTCACTGTTTCCTAAAAGTGTTTTGAAAAACAAAGAACTATTGTATAACTGCTTCACTTCTTCCCACCTACCCGCTTGTTCCATTTTCTCAAAAGCAGCACCAACACCATAATAACCAGGGAGATTTTGTTTCAATTGGCTCCAAGCACCTACAAAAGGGACTGCTCTTAGATCGTTTAAATTTAATTTACCTGCATTTCGTTTTGCAGGACGACTTCCAATATTAGTTTCGGCATAATACCGAAGTGGGCTGGCAAAATTTAAATATTCTAAAAATTTAGGGTCATTTTTTAAAACTGCAAATGCTTCATAACTTTCATCAGCAAGCGTCTGAAGTAATTTATCTTCTTTTGCGGTAAGCGTTACTTCTCTTTGCGAGAATAAGGCATTGCTAATTCCTGCGTGTACCAATTGCTCCATATTGTATTGCGCAGCATCTATCGTACCGAAGTTAGAGCTAATAGTTTGACCTTGAATCGTCAATTGTATTTCTTTACTTGCAATATTATTCCCCATAGAGGCATAAAATTGATGCGTTTTCCCTCCTCCTCTTGCTGGTGGACCTCCACGACCATCAAAGAACACTACTTGCACATCATATTGTCTGGACAAATAAGTCAATTGCTCTTTGGCTTTATAAATACTCCAGTTGGCCATCAAATAACCGCCGTCTTTTGTACCATCCGAAAACCCTAGCATAATGGTTTGAACATTATTTCTTCTGGTAAGGTGTTTTCTGTAAATATCATTTTCATATAAAGCCTTCATTACGTCAGCTGCATTGCGAAGATCCGGTATGGTTTCAAAAAGAGGAACGATTCCTAAGCTTATTTTGTCGCGTTTCCATCCACTCATTTGAAAAAGTGAATACACTTCTATCACATTAAGGGCAGAAGTTGCATGACTAATAATGTATCGGTGACAACCTTCTTCTCCATTGTATTTCTGAACAGCCTGAATAGCAGCCATCGTATACAAAGTATCTTTGTGTAATTCGTTTTCAATCAGGGCTGGATCTACTGTTTCTTTAATTTTAAGTAACGCTGTTATTTTTTCCTGATCAGATAGTTCTTTGTAATTTATGGGTAGTAAATCTGTTTTTTCAGCAATCACGTCAATCAAGGAAGCGTGTACAGAACTATCTTGTCGCACATCCAACGAAGCAAAATACAATCCAAACAATTCTACTTTGCTGATCATTCTATCGATATAGTTGATAAATAAACTATTATGTTCTTCAATAACAGTAGCTCTAATCTGCTTGAATACTTTCAATATTTGATCTTTGGAAATATCTGCTTTATGACCTG
>JAYTHK010000067.1:0-6409 GCA_043732665.1 Cytophagales bacterium
TAGATAGTATTGCCAAAGCAGCGGGTATAAAAATAGCAACGCAAAATAAAACGATGTTCTTGCCAACTACTTTTCATGTAAACTATGTGTTTTCTCCAAACAAAAAATTTAGCCGTACGATTGGGGTTCGTTATATGCTTACGACGGGCTACATCCCTCGTGTTTATATGCGTGAAGCGGATTTTCTTGGCAAAGGGTTTACGTTGGTCAATACCTTGTCTTATGGTGGTTTTGGCAGATTAGATTATGAACTTGGCGTACTTAAGAAATTTAATAATAGTTTTATTGTTTCTGTCAACCTATTTGCTTTTGAATATTTAGTGCTACCGAGAAAGTCTTCTGGAAATGGATTTAATTTTGGTCTTACCAAATTATTTTAATGAACAAAAACCTTAGAGATGGCTTCAACTTCCTTTCCAAAGCTACCCCAAGTCGCCTCTATAACGCTACTAGGATTTTAGCCAGTTACTATTTTTCCCGAATGAGGAGGAATGCTACTATTAAAGGCCTACCCATAAGCATCTCTTTTGAACCTACTACTTCCTGCAATCTCCGCTGTCCCGAATGCCCCAGTGGATTAAGGTCTTTTACGCGACCAATAGGAATGTTGCAAGATGATTTATTCAAAAAAACAATTGACGAATTACACAAAACACTTTGGTATTTAGTGTTTTATTTTCAAGGCGAACCGTATCTAAATCCTTCTTTTTTAGAATTAGTAAAGTACGCTGTTTCAAAAAATATATATACCGCTACTTCCACCAACGCACATTATCTAACCGATGAGAATGCAAAAAAAACAGTAGAATCAGGCTTAGACCGATTGATTATTTCTATAGACGGCACTACGCAGGAAACGTATGAGCAGTATAGAGTAGGTGGACAATTAAGTAAGGTTATTGAGGGAACGAAAAATATTGTAAAATGGAAAAAAACCTTACACTCTAATACGCCACATATTATCTTTCAATTTTTAGTAGTGAAACCTAATCAGCATCAGATTGAAGAAGTGAAAAAACTTGCCGTAGAACTAGGCGTAGATGAGGTGGGATTAAAAACAGCCCAAATCTATGACTATGAAAATGGCTCCGAACTGATTCCCGACATTCCCGAATTTTCTCGTTACGAGAAACATGCCGACGGTACTTATTCTATAAAAAACGAGCTCCATAACAACTGTTGGAAGATGTGGCATTCTTGTGTCATCACTTGGGATGGAAAGGTAGTGCCTTGCTGTTTTGATAAAGACGCTCATTACCGTCTAGGTGATGTAAAAGAGCATAGTTTTGGAGACTTATGGAAAGGTGAAAAATACCAAACCTTTAGAAACAGTCTTATGAAATCTAGAAATGAGATAGAAATTTGTAAAAATTGTACAGAAGGCACCAAAGTTTGGGGCTAAGATTTTATTTTAAGAATAGAACAATAACCCTTAACTTGTATCAGAATTATTTTCTATCGTTCATGAAACCATCCGACAACTTGAAGTATTCTACCAATGTTTTGAGCTTTCGAAAAATAAAAATGTTGGCAAAAATGCGTGATTGTATTCCCTGCAAGGGAAGAATAAGAAATGAATAAATTCGACGTCATCATAGTAGGAGCTGGACCTGCAGGAATTTCTTGTGCATTAATGCTTAGCACTTCTGGTCTAAAGGTAGCTTTACTCGAAAAATCAACTTTCCCCCGCGATAAGATATGTGGTGATGCGCTGAGTCTCGACATTGTCAATCAGCTACCAATGCTCTCAGCTGAAATTCTAAAAGAATTTGAAGCCTTGACAATTAAAGTACCAACTTATGGAGTCAAAATAATTTCTCCGAAGGGCTATGAAGTTGAACTCCCTTTTTACAAAAACGGCCAAAAGAAATCTGCTTATCTTTGCGAGCGTTTTGTTTTTGATAATTTCCTATTCGAGCAATTAACTAAAAAATCTAACACAGAGATCTTCCAACAAACCTCCGTTACAAACCTAATTTTTAATCCTGAAGAAGTATTGGTAGAAACGGACAAAGGTATTTTTTCTGCCCAAATTGTAGTTGGGGCAGACGGTGCATATTCGGTAGTCAATAAAAAAACTAAAACTATTGCTGTCGATAAGGAGCATTACAGTGCAGGGTTGAGGCAGTATTTTAAAAACGTATCAGGCTTTCATAAAGAAAATTATATCGAACTTCATTTTTTTCCAGAACTACTTCCAGGCTATTTATGGATTTTTCCTCTTCCCGACGGCAAAGCAAATGTGGGATTAGGAATGCTTTCGTCTTCGGTGATTAAGAAAAAAATTAACCTGACAGAAATTTTCAATACTCTTATTTACAATCATCCTACCTTAAAACATCGTTTCGAAATTGCTCAACCTTTGACTCCCATTAAAGGCTTTGGTTTGCCTTTGGGATCAAAAAAACGAAAGCTGTCAGGAAATCGCTTTCTCCTTACAGGCGATGCCGCTTCCTTGATTGATCCTTTTACCGGAGAAGGGATTGGTAACGCGATTAGAAGTGGTAGGGTGGCGGCAGAAACGATAAGCAAGGCTTTTCTGAAAGCTGATTTCTCTGCAAAATTTCTTCGTCAATACGACAAGGAATTATACTCGAGAATATGGAATGAATTAAGAGTGAGTAAACAATTACAGAACCTTTCCAAGCGTGCATGGTTCTTTGACTTTATTGTTAAACGGACACAAAAAAGTCGCCATTTAATGCTGTTCTTGATGGAAGCTTTGGAAAACATTCATAAGAAGAAAATAATAACAGGACCAAAATTTTTGTACCATTTATTATTTAGGTAAGCTCTGGTTTACTTCACTATGGCTAGTAAAAATAGTAGTGATTTATACTTTGCACCTTTACGAAAAGGTTTCTAGAAATAGAAATAATAAACCTCTTCCAAATTACAAATACGGACTATTCATAATTAATATCCTCTTAAGTTTGTCAAGGTTCACAGAATCGGTGATGTCTACAGAAAATCCGAGGATATTACGTTTTCCCGTAAGCGGATTTACAAAAGGGATTTTATGTGTTTTAAAAACAAATGATTTTCCGCTCTTCAGAGAGAAATTTTGGTTTGGCAGTTCAATGCTTCTATTATCTATCAAAACTTCGTTATCCGATTTTTGAATAATTTCCATTTCGTGATTGTTGTGGACAAAATCACTGTCGTGTTTGCCCAAAATCTCCGATTCTTTAATTCCAAAAAGGTCTTCTTCCAAAGAGTTTATCAAAAGGTACCTTGACTTTTCATCCTTAATAAACACGGGGAAGGGCATGCTGTTTAAGATTACTTTAAGGAAAACATAACTTTTGTCCTCTGGATTGACTTTAGGTTGGCTAAGTTCTTCAACCTTATTCAGAAGATTTGTTAAGGGTATGTTAGATGTGCTTTTTTTATAACTATTTAAAGAACTTGTAGCCTCTTCTAGGTCTCCTTCATTTATATATTTAATAGTTCTAAGTATGTTTTTTAACTTGCTTTCTAAATAAACTATCTTATTTTCATTTTCTTCTGCTATTTTTTTTTCAATTTCTTTCATATATGCTATTATTATACCTAATTATAACTTATACGAAATAAAGCATATTTAAACCAAAAATTAAAATTAAAATTGCATTATTTTATTACATATCCTTTCCGCTTTCTAAAAAAAAATGTTTGTTAGCCATAAAAATTGCGCGTACAATGCATTATTTAGGACACAGTCTGAACTGATCGAAGCTTTTTCTCCAGATTGATCACTTCTGTGAGATCCACGGAAACGCCTAAAATGTTCTTCTCGCCCGTTATAGTATTGGTAAATGGAATTTTGGTTGTTTTAAATATGCGTGTTACCCCAACAGAGGTAGTAAAAGATTGCTCTGGAAGTTCTATTGCCACATTAGAATCGAGCGTTCTAAGATCCGATTCTTGTATCACTTTCCACTCTTCGTTGCTTTTTACAAAGTGACTGTCGTCTTTTCCCAATATATTTTCTTCTACAGTGTCAAATAAGGCAGCTTCTGCCTTATTTACAAGAGTATATCGACCAATGTTATCCTTCACAAACACAGGAAACGGAATATTGTCAATGATAAGCTTTAACATATCACTTTTTTGGTCCAGTTCTCTTTGTTTTCCTTGCATCTCCTCCTGAGCGGCGACAAGTTCTTCCATATTTTGCCGAAGCTCTTCTTCTTGCTCTTTCAGCATTTGTTCTCTTTGTTCCGACTCAAACAACAAATTTTTTGATTGCTCTGTACTTTGAACATTAAACACTACCGATGCTAAACTCTCTGCTATTTTTTCTATAAAATCCAGTTCATATTTCTGAAATTTGTGAAACCCTGCGATCTCTATAACACCAACCATTTGGTCGTTGAACTTCAACGGAACTAGCACCAAGCAACTCGGTGTCGCTAAACCTAAGCCTGAAGTAATCGTTGTGTAAGAAGGCGGTAATTCGGTATAAAGAGTGGTTTCTTCTTCCAAAAAACATTGCCCTAACAGTCCTTCTCCTATTCTAATGGTTTTGTCCATGAACTTTTTCCTGTCGTAAGCATAACAGGCTACCATTTCCAGCATTGGTTCATTTTCTTTATGACTCAATAGAAAAATTCCTCCCTGATTGGCTTTAAGGTATTTCACCAGAGAAGATAAAATGCCATGGTATAATTCTCCTTTTTCAGACTGATCCCTTCGAATAATATCTACAAAATGAATAAGCCCTTCGGAAACCCATCTTCTTTCTTTTTCTTGGATTTCGTATTGTTTCATCTTTTCACTCAATTCAACAAGTGAATCTAAGAATAAATCAGAACTCGTATCTTTGTTTAGTTCAAAATTTCCATTTGATATTTCTTTGATTACAACTTCTGTATTTTTGAGGGTATTTTCGTATTTTAATACCTTTTCTCTCAAAAAATCATTTTTATTCTTCCTCTTCCGATCAAATAATAACATAATTTGTATTTTAAGGTTACAATTCTTGCATATTTTAGTAATTTATTAAATATAATAAATATTAATTCATAAACCTCATTTTGCAATAAAATTGTATAAATTATAAAATTAATGCAATTTTATTTTGGAATAAAACAACAGGAATAAAGCACAATATGGAAAGGGAATAAAGTAAAAAAGTAAGAGGTGAAAAAGAAAGACGCCTTGGAGTAGTTCCTTACTTTTTATTAACTTATAAATGAACAAGCGCTAATGCCCTCAATGATTTTAATACAGCGCTTCCTCTAGCTTTTCTGTTGCCGACCATTGAGGATTATGGTCGGCCTCTAGTTGCAGAACGGTCCATTTTCTTTGTTTCGCACGTTTTGCTTCTACTGCAAAACTATCCTCTTCTGGCTTCTTGTCTTTTTCCACGGTTAAAATATATACCGTAGGAATTAAGGCTGCTTTACTATTTTTCAATGAAATTGGTTCCGCAATTGTTTTTAAAGATTGAGGGACATCGCGCCTAGAATTCGAGTCGAGTCCAACCAACCAGAGACCAGAAATCCATTCTTAATCATCTTTTCAAACCAAGCCCACTCTTTAGCTCTTATCGTTTTTACACTTTCTCCACCCATTGATCTTCGTACAACAGAGTGTTGACCACATCGTTTATATGAGTGCTCAAATTAATTTCTGAAGAAGCAAAATGTACCCGCTCTCCCAGACCTGTAAGGCAGGGGCGATATGCTTTACCTCCTTTTTCCGTAGGAAAAGAATCTGCTTTTTTAAAAGCTCAACTTCCGCCCCAAGCACCGTGAACAATTACATATATGGATCAAGTAACCTTTGGTATCTTAACCTGCGCTTGTATTATAGAAATAGTTGTACTATACAAAAAGAATAAATAGAAAATAGCCTGTCTTTTTAGAAAAGGAAATGCTTTAGAAATTGTGATCCTATCCTTAAATTTAACCATTTATTAAAGTATTGCTAACTATAAATAAAAGAGGGCGTTGTTGCTATAAATAAATTAGCAATAACGCCCTCAAAAATTATCGTGATTTTCTGTTTAGCTTTTCTTTAAAATTCCTTTGAAATCTTGTTTGTAACCATAAAGAATAGCCGCATCGATTATCAACATTACGACTCCCATTCCTGGACCAAAACTTACAACCGTATGAAATATAAGTATATTAACGGTGATTGGCATAAGGATAACCGCTCCAAGTCTGCTATATTGATTGCTTAGTAAAGAAATGCCTCCGATTATTTCTAAGACTTTTATTACAGTAAACCATCCTGTTCCAACCATTACACCAATAAGCGTTCCGCCATCCCCTAGTATTATAGGCATTGGTATATAATGAAAGAAGAAATTAAATCCGAATACCACATAAATAAGACCTAAGAGAATTCTTAAAGTCAACATTACTTTTGTGTTGATGAGATATAGTGTTTATAAGGTTAATTAAATATATGCAGCAGC
>JAYTHK010000068.1:0-18202 GCA_043732665.1 Cytophagales bacterium
CTGAAGAAAATGCTCCGCTTATTGAAGAAGCAAAAAATATTGCCCTAAAATCAGATGTAGTGATATTGGTTTTAGGTGACAATGAAAATACCTGTCGAGAAGCTTGGGCCTCTAATCACTCTGGAGATAGAACATCTCTCGATTTATTAGGCTCTCAAATAGATCTTGTAAAAGCGATATTAGCAACAGGAAAACCTGTAGTGGTATACCTTATGGGCGGCCGGCCACTTTCCATTGGTTATCTGAAAGAGAAGGTTCCTGCTATTTTGGAAGGTTGGTACATGGGTCAAGAAACAGGAAATGCAGCTGCGGATATTATCTTTGGTGATATTGCTCCTTCAGGAAAACTCACTGTTTCCTTTCCTAAAACAGTAGGTCATATTCCAGCCCATTACAATTATAAGCCTATGGCTCGTGCATTCAACTATATACTTTCTGATAACGAACCCCTATATGCTTTTGGCCATGGCCTTAGTTATGTTGATTTTGAATATAAAAATCTTCGTTTAAAAGAGCATGTTATAAAAATCGATGGCTCTACTGAGTTGAATGTTGAGGTAACCAATACTGGAAAAATGAAAGCCGATGAAATAGTCCAACTTTACATTCGTGATAATGTCAGTTCGGTGACCCGGCCAGTAAAAGAATTAAAAGGATTTGAAAGAATTTCATTGAATGCTGGAGAAACGAAAACTGTTAAATTCACTATAAACAAAAGCAGTCTGGCTTTTTATGATATTAATATGAAATTCAACGTAGAACCTGGTACTTTCAATCTGATGATTGGTACAGCTTCTAATAACAATCAAAGTATTACCCTGACCGTTGAATAGTTTCTATTCTATTGGTAATTGTTACAAGTCTAATCCTGAATTAAAATTCGTATCAGTACATACAATTGGTATAGAACCAATAAAAATACTTGTTCTTAAATACTGTCATCCGAAATAATTAGGGGCTAATAATTAAGTTCTTAGAAAAATAAAAATGTGAAATTTGCAGATAACAAAGATAATTTTCTAAAACTATCACAGCTCGAAGTTCCTGAATGGATAGGTTTCTATTACATGTAGGTGTATTTCATAAGCATCGTTCAATTATGCATGTGAGTTGTGATTTGCTTTCAAAATAACGATCTTTGATATATCGGAAACAACCAGTACTTTTATCATTAACGGCATCCATTAGTTGTGATTTGCTTTCAAAATAACGATCTTTGATATATCGGAAACAACTACTGTCCATACCGTATGTAGCAGGTATCCGTTGTGATTTGCTTTCAAAATAACGATCTTTGATATATCAGAAACCACCCATTTACGCTTCTGATTACATTACAAATAGTTGTGATTTGCTTTCAAAATAACGATCTTTGATATATCGGAAACAACAAACATTAAAAACGCAAAAGATAATATTGTGTTGTGATTTGCTTTCAAAATAACGATCTTTGATATATCGGAAACAACGAGACTGTTTTGTTTTCAGTTACTCAAAGCGTTGTGATTTGCTTTCAAAATAACGATCTTTGATATATCGGAAACAACCTCACGAGTACTTTAACAAAATAAAATCCGTTGTGATTTGCTTTCAAAATAACGATCTTTGATATATCGGAAACAACTCGATTCAAGTTGATTATTATACACAGCTGTTGTGATTTGCTTTCAAAATAACGATCTTTGATATATCGGAAACAACTTATGAAAAACTTTATCGAAAGCGAGACACGTTGTGATTTGCTTTCAAAATAACGATCTTTGATATATCGGAAACAACAAAAGGCGATCCTTTTACGAAACAAGACATGTTGTGATTTGCTTTCAAAATAACGATCTTTGATATATCGGAAACAACATTAAAAAAAATAACAACGGATAATTGGTTGTTGTGATTTGCTTTCAAAATAACTATCTTTGATATATCGGAAACAACAAATACATTAGCCGATACTAGTAATTTCACGTTGTGATTTGCTTTCAAAATAACGATCTTTGATATATCGGAAACAACAGCACAAGTTGTAGGGTTTTTGAATATACGTTGTGATTTGCTTTCAAAATAACGATCTTTGATATATCGGAAACAACGAAGACAGAGTAGATACTGACTTGCCGCCTGTTGTGATTTGCTTTCAAAATAACGATCTTTGATATATCGGAAACAACTCCCAATCTTGATTTTCTATCCAATCTGCAGTTGTGATTTGCTTTCAAAATAACGATCTTTGATATATCGGAAACAACCAGATGTATAGACACCTATAATAATCAGATTGTTACGATCAATTTCAGGATTAGAAATCCAATAATCTAAAGTACCGTTTTAGTGCAAAAATTACAGTTTCCGATAGTCTAAATCCTTCCCAAATCTTTGATTTTGGAGGGATTTTTTTTTAGTGCCAATTTTCAATTATCTTTTTTGAATTATACAGCTCGTTACATTTTTAATTTTTACTCATGGAAAAAGGAGGCTACATCTATATCATTACCAATAAAAACAAAACTACTTTATATGTCGGAGTAACCTCAGATTTGGTAACTAGAATATACCAACACAAAAAAATATATACCAAAAGAGCTTTTCGTTTAAATACAATTTAGACAAACTGGTATATTATGAAGTTTTCACATCAATTGAAGAGGCTATAGACACAGACAAACAACTCAAAGGAGGGGCTAGAAAGAAGAAGGAGGGATTAATAAATAATATCAATCCTGAATGGAATGATTTGTATGATGAAGTGTTTAATGTTTAGCTTTTAGCATCACCTCGTCATTGCGAGAAGCATTCGCCTCAGGCGAAAGCGACGAAGCAATCGGTCTGTAACGACGTTTTTTTTTAAAACATCTCCAACTGCTGCGCTATACTTGGCTTCTCTGCTGTTTCTCTATTGTAAAAAATTTCCATCATCCCAAACTGCTTATCCGTAATACACATGATGCCCACGTGACCATGTGAAGGTAAAAAACTTTTCACCCGCTTTATATGTACCTCTGCATTCTCTCTGCTTGGACAATGGCGAAGGTAGATTGAAAACTGAAACATAGTAAAACCATCCTTCTGAATTTTCTTTCTGAAGTCTACATAAGCCTTCTTCTCCTTTTTGGTTTCCGTAGGCAAATCAAATAATACCATTACCCACATAATACGGTATTCATTTAGTCTCACTTTTACAGTAGCGTTTAAACAAAATCAGGATATAAAATCTTTCTTGTTTTCCCTTCAAAACATTTCGCCAACGAAGCCGTCGTTTTATGTACGCCAATCATCAATGGACTACGCTCCCCTTCTATTACTACATCAATAGCGGGGATAGTCAATAATTGTTTTTTAATAGAAAGTGTAAGTTGTGTAAAATCCTCGCTCTGCGTGATCATGCTCAGCACGATTTCGTCTACAAAAGGACGATAGGGTTCCATAACATCGTCAGCCAAGCAATAGGCATTATATTGATTGCGATGAAAAATACCCAAGGTAGGAATTAGACCAGAACCGACGAGACTTCTGGCTACTACAGCTCTTAAAATAGCATAACCATAATTCAATAAATTATTAGGAGGCAATCCTTCTCGCTCACGCTTAAATTTATTTAAGTACAACTCTACGGTTTCTCTATCCTCTGAACTCTTAACATCTTGGGCTATTCCTAAAAATAAATTTTTCCAATAATATACCGCTGCCCTAGCTTCATGATTCTCAGCATCGCCCGATTTCACTTCGTCTACCCAGCGATACATGTTTTCATGATGCTTCTCAATCTTTTTCAAATGTGCTGCCTGATTCTGTATTTTCATTTTAACAGTCTGCTGCCAGAGTTGCTTTTTCAAAGGCAACGACGCTTCTACCTGTGCCTGAAATCGTGCCGACTGCAATTGATTGCCATCTAAATTCAACATCAATCCTGTAGGATGATGTGTCTCGTTGCACGTAATGAGTGCCACGTTATTCGCCAGTAGTTTCGCTATTACAGAATGTGTGATTGTTATTTGCTGATGATCGAGTATTACCAAGCCTATATCTTCTATTGGAATCGCATTTTCCAAACCTTTCATTTCCTTTGTTCCTGGAAAGTTGATGACCAGTTGCTCGTCTCGAGTATTGAGGTAAGTAGGATTACCAAAATAAAGTGTACGCTTTATCATGAGTGGTAAAGTTTAGGTGAATCAATCTCCTTCTTTCCTTCTGCACGGTGCTCTTTTAGTAAGGTAATGAAAATACGTTACTAAAAAAAATGGATAGCCAATTTAACACCTTCTTCGCTAACGAATAGTAGAAACAGTGAATCGTATTAAAAATTTTCCCACTTGGGCAATTCTTCTTTCAGAAAATTAAGCAACCCTCTAATTTTTATATTTTCTTTGGTCGTAAAGCTCACTGAGTTTGGCGTAATCACATAGTTGTGCTGGGTATTCAAATCTTTTATACTTTCATACACTCCCCTACTCAGTATAGGCGTATTCGAATATTTAATTTCTATACCCACTACAGGTGTTACACCTTTCACAAGCACCAAATCCAGTTCTGCTCCATGATGCGTACGGTAAAAATAAAGTTGCAACGAATCGGGTAAATGAATATGAATCTGCTCTACCACATAAGCTTCCCAAGATGCGCCCAAGGCTGGATGCAACTGCAAATCATTGAAAGATGTAATCTGCAACAAGTGATGCAAAATAGCAGGAGTACGAATATAGAGTTTGGGCGATTTCACCAATCGTTTACCATTATTTTCATACCAAGGAGCTAGCCGTCGGATAAGATAAGCGCCCTCCATGTAGTCCAGGTATTTTTTTATACTTGTACCCGTTATACCAAGCGATCTACCTAGCCCTTCCAAGTTTTCTAGGTTACTATTTATATGCGCCAACATACTCCAAAGTTTTAAAATAACCTGCGCACTGAGCTGAATTCCGAACAGCTGATTTAAGTCTCGGTACACATAAGAACTGATGAAACTTTTTGTCCATTCGTTCCAAAGCCTATCCGATTTCAGCAAAAGCGCTTCGGGAAATCCACCTCTAAACCAATGTTGTTCCATTGAGATTGCCTGCTTATTTGCTTCCAACAAACCAATCTGATCGATCTCTTTATAAATAATCCTTCCTGCCAAACTTTCGGAAATTCCTTTTACCAGTGCAGGATCTGCAGAGCCCAGTAAAATAAATCGCCCTGCTACTCTATTATGGTCTATGACTGCTCTAAGGGTAGACAACAATGGTGGATAAGTCTGCACTTCATCCAATACTACAAGCTCATCTTTTATACTATCTAAAAAATCAAAAGCATTGGTTTTGAAAATATAGAGGTCGCTTTCTTTTTCAAGATCGAAATAATGGGCTTTTTTATCCGTATGTGCTGCTACCTCTTTGGCCAACGTAGTTTTACCGATTTGTCTTGGACCATAAAGCATAACGGCAGGAAAAGCATCCAGCAATTCTTTAACATCCTCCTTTACCACCCTTTCGATCATACACAAAGATACTATTTAACCGTGAAATAGTCAATTTTTGATTCGTATTTTCACTATAAAAAATATATTTAACCGTGAAATATTCAATTAAAAATTTAATATTTCACGGTTAAATATATTAAAATTGAACCTACTAAATACTCAATAATCTAAAATACAATATGTTAAAAAATTATCGCCTTTTACTTCTCACTTCCGTACCATCCTATTAATGAACAACAACTAAGTTATAGAATAGAACCAAAATAAAAAAGAGAGTAACGCGATACTTAAAAGCGATTACTGAACAAATCTAACAATTCTTCATTTATTCAGGCATTCTAGCAGAAGATAATACCCTCCAAGACCACCGCAATCTTCTGGCGGACAACTACCATCTCCTTCTATACAAACAGGGAACAATATTTCTTCTTTAGGAGAAGTCATGAGCTTTATGCTGTGCCGCCAATCGTCGCCAAAGTCATACGTTTAATTTACTTTCTTTTCGACCCTACAAAATAGAACTTAGGAGCATTTTTTCAGAAGCATTTTTTTTACAATCATCATAACCCTCAAATTCTTCATCGTCTTCGTATACCGGAGCGATATAATCAATTCTATAGGGAGCACCTATAGAATACTCATACCAATGATAATTTTCCCACCCACATCGTGATTTGAATAACCAGATGAAATTTGGCAAACGACAAACCTTCCGGAACGATTACTTTCCTGTATACTTTGGGCTCTGCCCCTTCGAGAGTGATGGCGAATTTGTATGCCATGGGTAATTTTTGTGATTAACATTGTTTAGGTATTATTTTATATTTTTGAGGGAAAAGCCTAAAAAGGTAATAATGGTTTAATATTCCCTAACCTATCCACTTCTAATTTAATACAAACATCTTTAATCATTATACCATCAATAGATTTTTCAGTTTTATTCAAGGGCGAAAATTCAAATTTATTTACAATAGAAGTTGCAATATCATTTCTTATAAAAAAACATTGAGAACCAGAAGAGCTAACCATCTTATAAACTCTACTTGCTTGACTTTTAAAATTCATAGAACTAATTCTATACTTCTCTTCATAAGCCTGCACGTATACTAAATCATTAGGAGATAAGTATAGTTCTAATCTATTTCCAGCTTCATCATTTTCTGGCACTGGAGATAAACCTTGTTTCAATCGCTCAATTACAATATTTAATGGTACAGTCTCATAACTACGTTTATTTTTTCCATCCACATATATTGCAAAAAAAAGATTGGTTCCCTTTGCTGCCTCTACATACTTATCCTTCTTATTTCCAATTTGTCCAACAGAAAATTTATTACCCTTGGGTTCATAAGTTCTCACTTTGTATATTGGTTGATGAAACCTTCCACCATTAAGTTTCTGTATATTTTTATTCAGCTCATCTAAACCATCTACCGAAAAGGCCTGTTCAGGATGTTCAATCTCTTTATCATTCTTGAATTCATTGTATTTCGTCAAATGATTTTGTAGTATCTTTTGAATACCAGTATCAGTAACACTAGCAATTTTTTTAGAGTTAAAGGATTCATCTATTTTTACTCTCGATGCCACATTTTCTGTATCCCAAAAAAACACCTGTATCTTTGAAACATCTTTCTCATTCCATTTATTTTCTCGATCTTTGAAAAATTTAATCAGTAATTTTTTGTCATATTCTAATGCAATTAATTCTTTTATTTTCTTTTTAAGTTCCTTATCTATTATCATTTCCGAATTTCCCAAAGCAACAGAAAGTAAGACCATCTTTTTGAACTTCAATTTTACCAAACCTGAAACGGTATCCTTATGAAGTGGTTTGCGAATAGCCCAATTATCACCTTTGATTTGCTTATCTAACTGCTTTATTTTTTGCCCTTTCCCATCTACACCCCACTTTTGAAAATAATTTACAGTCTTATTTATAACTCTAATATTTTGCTTAAAGCTAATCACAGTAGCTAATAGCTTTTCTCGACTGTCCTGAGTAAAAGTATTCCAAGGTTTATGAAATACCCATTTATAGTTTTGCTTGCTATTATCATTGTATTTCTTGGAACATAATTTATTTCGAAGATCATAGCGTTTCCTTTCCTTATCTTCTTTTTTTATTTTACCTAAAGCACTCTCATTATTCAGGTAATTTATATGATCACGAGTGGCACAAGCAATTATTATAGCATCTAGCGCATGGTGTCGATGATCAATACGCTTTTTATTAAACCCTTTCTGCAATTCGATTGGTACTTGAGGTAAGAATTTATTCGTATTAGGATTTATGCTACCAAAATTGGTACTTTCTGTCAATTTGTTTAATCGTTCAAAACGAGGAGAAATAATGTCATTCCAAATATCATTTAACCCCCAATCTTGCTTTAATCTGCTTGTAATAGCTCCCGTTAAAGAAGTTAAATTTTTAGAACCAGATTCTTGTTCTCCTTCCTCTCTGACAATATTGGAAAGTAGATTTTTTACTACTTTACTAATGTATCGGCTGTCGTTTAATTGTCTCTGTATAAATGCGTCAGGAATCTCATCCATTAGAAGTTTTTTCATTTTACTTCTTATTTTTGAATAGTTATCTTTCACAAATTTTTCATAACTTTCTTTAGTGAAAATTTTTGCTGTTTTTCCAAGCCCAATATCAATGATCTTTCCTCCTTCACTTGTAATATATTCAAAAGCCAATCGATTGTCCTTATCTTTATTGACGGCAGCTTCACAAATCACTTTATTGCTAAATGAATCATCAAAGTATCTAGATTGAGGAATTATATGTTCTATTTCATATGCCGTAGTAAAAAGTTTATTCAAGGGAATAGGATCACCAGTATATGGCGAACGATACTTTTGTTGAAGCCATAATTTATAACGAGTCAATTCAGAAGATGAAGGCTGAGCTTGTTTAGCAATCTTTACAATGTCCTCTGGAATCTCTTCTTCTGAATTTAAAACACCTTCTTCATATATTTTTAGAATTTCTTGTTGCGAAGGTGAATATGGACGAATGTTTTCAAATCCCTTATCATTCATCATTTCCATTAGTAAAGCCTTCATTCGCAAATTAGTATTTTCATTGGCGCTAATTTGCTCCATCATTTGCTTTCGTTTGCTAGCAGGATTCTTCATTTCCCGACCCAACTCAATATGAATTTCATCAAAAAAATTATCCGCACCATTTCCGTAAATTTGCCATATATCTTTTACTACCCTTAGAGTTTCTGATATAACTTGCTCTACAATAGGATTACGAAGTGAATGTTGTTTAAATACAAAACGTAAATAATGCTCTATATCAGCAGGTGTTTTCCATTTTAGTACTTCTCCCTCTTCAGAATGTATATCATAGACGATATACGAAGTAAGCCAAAGAGGAAGACATTTGAAATCAATAATAGCATTCAAATTGATAGCCTTTTCCCTTACTCTTGTTCTGATAGTTTCATCGTATTCTCCCGTAAGTATATTTTCAATTCTTTTAATAGTTTTTGGATCAATGTTTTCTTCGTTCCAATAACTACCCATTCGCATCAAAGGCAATAATTTTTTAATCGCCTTGGCAGAATAAGCACCATACTCGTTTTTATAAGGAGGAAATTTTTTAAATATTTTTACAAATTCACCGTCCAAATTATTCTTTTGAGCAAATGTATTTAAGGCCTTTTCGAGATCTAGTTTATCAACCACCGAATAAAATATATGCCATATTTCTTCCAGCTTCTCATTCGTCAAAAAAAAAGCAGATATATTAGTTATCTTTTCTAGCCTAGATATTATTTGTGCCTTGGTTTTGTTACAGGGATATGATTTATCTTCCACATAATTCCAACGATATAATTCTGCATTTTTTTTCAGATTAAATCCTGAATATTTTAAAAATGTCTTTTGATCAATTTCCTCGCATTCATTTAACCAATCAAACAAATTCACCCAATCCTCTTCTATTTTCAAAAAATCATTAGTTACATCCAAATCATCATCCTTTCTATAAATCCTTAGGTTCTGGAGAAATTGCCAAAGTCTAAATTCTTGATATAAAGGATGAGATTTTGCAATACACTTAATAGGTTCTATTTGCCTTTTCCCATCTTTTATATAAACTCTATTCTCAAATTTACAATCGCTAATAAGAGATTTTTGACTTTTTAACGGTCTTTGGTAAAATAAAATGTCATTTATAAATAAGTGAACAAATCCCTTACCTGCAATACTGTTTCTATGATTAACGTTATGTTCATATAACTCTTCTAAACAATCATTATAAAACTTAAAATCGTTTAATTCAGGATGAAATTTTTGTTGAGTTTTAAGAATAGCTTCTAATTCCAATTTATAGAATTTTCGTTCAATGGTACGCACAAGACTTCCTTTTATCTTTTGATTTGGATTTTGAAGAAGAGTGTCATAAATATATTGCCCAACAGTCTTTTGAGTTTTATCAATTTCCTGTTCTGTTTTCTTCTTTATTAAAGTCCAATCATCTTCAGCTGGTGACCTGAAAGAACGCTTTTCATTTCCTTCTTTATCCTTCTTTATTGTTCTATCTTCATTTAAATCGGCTGTAACTATAAAATCTTTTCTTTTCCCAACCCAATCCAAGGGTATTCTGCTCTGTCTCCTATAAATCCATCCATTCTCCAAATGCACACTATACCATACTTCATCTTTATTCTTTCGTTCATCAGCAATAACGTCTGTTACCAAAAGTGTATAAAATTCGACAAGTTTATCGGGGTTCTCTTCCTCTTCCTCTTCCTCTCCTCTCGATTGATAGTAACCTCTTTTCTGATTAAAGTTTAAAAGTAGCCATGCTAACTCTTCTTTTTCAATCTTTTGACTTAGCGCCTTTTTACGAATATAATAGATTGTCCAATCATAAGGAATCTTATTACCCCCTTCCAATAATTGGGGTTGATGATGGGAGAAATCTAACAGCATTTCTTCAAAAGATTTTGAAAAAATAAATTCATTTTTATTTTTTACCAGATTGAAACAATAAGCTATTTTAGGTTCTTTTTCTGGTATGAACTGACCTAATTTCTGCTCAAAGTCAATTTGCTTTGCATAGTGTTCTGGTAAAAATTTAATCAAATTGAGAACTCGATGTAGTCTTTCTCTCCTTAAAAGATGACGTTCCCTAAGTCGTCTTATCCCTCTATAAGTTGTTCTTTCAGCAGTCTGGGAGATAGATTGTCCACTATCAAATTTACCGAGGACATCTTGACTCATAGGTATTATTCTAGTCCCTATTTTAATAATTTGACCTGTTCTTTCGATTACGTTTTGTTCAATTAAAGCCCATCCAATCGAATTAGTACCTAAATCGAGTCCTAGAATTTTTTTATTCATAAATATATTCCTATAATTGTATTCTAATTTGAAAGCAAATCACAATAAGGATTATTCCGTTGTGAAAACATCTAAGGCGGGGCAACTCGCCTTTTCTTTTCCAAATAAACCCATTCCACTACACAAAATCAATACCTCTAAAGAGGTATTTTTATGGGAATAAAAGTATAGCTGCTCCATTTTTTTTTCGAAAAGCATTTCCCTGAATGACCTTATTGAGCATCCAATACCAATCCATAACTAAAAAGTAAAACCAAAGCTCCCTACCTCCTATACATCGCTTTCCACACCCCGTATTTTCTATCTTTTAATGTTGTTATCGTTTCGTACACCGTTTTTGCCCAATAATTTCGTAAGCCACGACCTCCCGCTTTCCCTGTGAATCGGTCAGAAATAAGTATTTTTTTACTGGCAACATCTAAAATAACGTAGTAAAAACTCCCTTGCGTCCTTGCCTTATTAAGGTTATCCGCAATAATAACAAGACACAATCCGTCTGTAATGCCAGCGGTCGCCAAATCATATTCGTCTACTACAGTTTGTAGCTGACCATAGGCAAGCATATCGTTTGGATTTTCGGTAAGCGAACTTTCAATAATATTGCTATTTCTTTTGTCGACAATCGAATACTGATAACGAGGATCACGCTTCCTAACCGCTCCGTTGATATCGTATTTTGTCTTTTCCTTTTCTAGCAAAGTATTAATATCATTAAACATAGTTTTAGGATTCTCAAATCCTTCGCCAATTAATTTACATTTAGAAAAATCGATCCCCAGATATGTAAACGGTATTGTTTTGGTAAAAAAATCAGCACTGAAATAACGTTGGTTTGGTCTGTTTACTGCAGGAGGAGGACTGACCGTATTGTTATTGTTATTATTGCTATTCGTATTGCCATCATTGGCAAATATATCTTTCGTACCATTTGGATACATGATTAACAATACTTCTGATTTAGAAATTTTATAGACGGGGCCATCGATATTATCAAATTTTGAATATTCTATTTCTTTGTCAGCCACCGCTCTTACTTTCGCCTTTATTTCTTCGCCGTTTCGTTTGATAATTACGTCTTGAGCATTAATAGAAATGGTTAGTAAAATTAGGGAAAAAACTAGTACATTTTTTTTCATGTTATAATTCTATTAATTGATGAGTTAGTAATCTATAATAATGCATATAGTCTACTAAGATAAGAATAATAAATTATGTTCATCTTTAAATTTTAAAAAACCTATTTTAGATAATTCCTTTCATGCAAAAAGCCCATTTATCATGGGCCTTTATACTAAGTAAGTAATTTTTATACTCTGCCTATTTCTTTTTTATACTCTGCATTTCTTGTTGCAGAGTAACCATCATAGAAGATAATTTTTCCAAAGAAATATCGGCCTTTGGAAAATCAGTGCAGATGTAGGCTTTAGCTTCCCATATTTCATTGATATCGTTAATATTTACTTCGTAAGGGTCATAAACTTTATTGTCGGATACCAAACGAAGCATTTCATTTTCTTTTATGCTACTGTATACTCTTTTATACACAATTCCTTCAGAGTTTGTAACAAGCACATACGTTTTATCATCTTTAATATTTTTCCAATTCTCCACATATTGTCCTATGATAATGCTACCGGTAGGCAATGGCAACATCGAGTCTCCTTTGATCTCAAAAGCTCTGTAGGTACCGTTAGTAAAAATGGGTAAGTAGAATTTGGGTAATTCTGAAACATAGTCAGGGTCAGAAAAACCATTCATGTAACCCGCTGCAGCTTTCTGAGGTACTAAATGTATATTCTCGTTATCGTCTTTATCGACCGTAACAGCGAGTACTCTTAATTTATTTCCCTCAATATCTTTTTTCTTGATTTGTTGTAGATTATTTCCTTCAGAAATCTTTTCCTGGATCAGTGCTTCTACAGGAAGTTCGAATATTTTCGAAATTAACAACAAGCAATTCAAGTTAGGCTCTGCCCTGCCTTCTTCATACGCACCCAAAAGAGAGCGTTTGATACCTAGCCGCTCAGACATCTGTTCTTGCGTCAAACTCTGTTGCCTACGCAAGAATTTTATATTTTCGCTGATAAGTGTCATAAATATTTTATTAATTTTTAAGCAAAATAGCCGCTTTCTTTTTCTTCTATAAGTTCTCTCACAGCAATCCTCGCTTCGTATATCAGAAGCGAATCTTTTGAGAGCCTTCTCAATTTACTCAATGGAAAATTACTGAAACTTTCCTTGAAAATACCAACCACTGCCATATAATGTGTCGACTTTCTCATGATCTTGTTTATTTTAACTTTCTTAACTATTTCATTTTAACTTCTAAATGGAGGAGTAGAGAGCTTACGGGCACTCTCCCACTTTAATCACTAAATTAATTGCTTTTAGTCTTAGTGTCAATTTCTTTAGCAAATGTATGCTAAATATTTTACTAATACTAATTTATTTAGCAAATATTCTACTAATTATTAATTCTAAACGCTGAATGTTAAGTTAAAAATTTAAATACCTGATTATTAATAATTTAATCCTAATCCTCTTTGGGCGAATAAATTCTAAACTAATTAATAATTAAGCACTCATCTTTAACAATTTATAATTATAATTCCTACATTTGCAGTCTTTAAAAGGAGTCAATTCACAGGGTGTGAAAGATTAATCCAAACAAAAATTTCAGTCTCCATTGCTCTAAGGCTGATGTATAAAGAGCAACATTATTTATGACAAATTCAGTAGACGATTTTGACTGGACAACCGTAGTCGACAAAAAAGGTTTTGGCGGTAATTATTCAGCAAAAGAAAGAGAAGAGCTTGAAAAATTGTACGAAGGTACACTTAGTCAAGTAGAAGAGAAAAAAGTACTTACAGGTGTTATCGTTGGTATTACAGACAGGGAAGTAATTGTAAACATCGGATTCAAATCGGATGGTTTAATTTCAATTTCTGAATTCCGTGATCAAGGAGAAGAGCTTGTAGTAGGACTTGAAGTAGAAGTTTTCATTGAAGATCAAGAAGATAAAAATGGTCAGCTTATTCTTTCGAGAAAGAAAGCTAAAATTGTAAAAGCTTGGGAAAATATTCAAGGTGCTTTAGAAAACGATTTAGTAATAGATGGTTTCGTGAAGAGAAGAACTAAAGGTGGACTTATCGTAGACATCTATGGTATCGAAGCATTCTTACCAGGATCTCAAATTGATGTAAAACCAATTCGTGATTTCGATATTTTCGTAGGTAAGAAAATGGAAGTGAAAGTTGTGAAAATCAACAATACTAACGACAACGTAGTAGTATCTCACAAAGTTTTGATCGAAAAAGACATAGAAAAACAAAAAGCAGAGATCCTTAATAACCTTGACAAAGGTCAGGTGCTTGAAGGTGTGATCAAAAACATGACTAACTTCGGTGTGTTCATCGACTTAGGTGGTGTTGACGGTTTGTTGCACATTACTGATATTTCATGGGGAAGAATCAATCATCCAGAAGAAGTACTTAAACTTGACCAAAAAGTTAACGTGGTGGTACTTGATTTTGACGATGAGAAGAAAAGAATTTCTCTTGGTATGAAACAACTTACTCCTCACCCATGGGAGTCTTTGTCTGCTGACATAATAGTAGGCTCTAAAGTAAAAGGTAAAATTGTAAATGTTGCCGACTATGGCGCATTCCTTGAAATACAAACAGGCGTAGAAGGTCTTATCCACGTTTCTGAAATGAGCTGGTCTCAACACTTGAGAAACCCTCAAGACTTTATGAAAGCTGGTGATGAACTGAACGCTGTAGTTTTGACTCTTGACAGAGAAGAAAGAAAAATGTCTCTTGGCATTAAACAGCTTTCTGAAGATCCATGGACAAAACAAGATTTACTTTCTAAATATGCTGTAGGTACTAAACATACCGGTATCGTTAGAAACTTAACAAACTTCGGTTTGTTCATCGAACTTGAAGAAGGTATCGACGGTCTTGTACACGTGTCGGATCTTTCTTGGACTAAAAAGATCAAACACCCATCGGAGGTTGTTAAAGTTGGAGAAAAACTAGATGTTGTAGTGCTTGAATTAGATGCAGAAAATAGAAAATTAGCATTAGGTCACAAACAACTAGAGGAAAATCCTTGGAATACTTTTGAAACTTTATTTAGCATCGGTTCTATACACAAAGGAACTGTCGTTTCTAAAAACGATAAAGGTGTAATGGTAGAGCTTCAATACGGTATCGAAGGTTTCTGCGCTTCTAAAAACTTAGTAAAAGAAGATGGTAAACTAGGAGAACAAGGAGAAACACTTGATTTCAGAGTTACGGAGTTTTCTAAAGACGAAAGAAAAATCACACTTACACACTCAAGATTGAACGAAGCTCCTGCTGCTGAAGAGAAAAAAGAAAGCAAAAAAGCAGTTGCTACTGGTTCAAAACAGAAAACAGTAAAAGAAGTAAACAAAGAAGTAGAGAAATCTACTCTTGGCGACATCTCTGCTCTTTCTGACTTGAAAGATAAGATGAATGATAAAAAGTAATTTTGAATTTTAAATTCCGAATTATGAATTAATACAAAAGCGTCCGACAATTTAAAACTGCCGGACGCTTCTTTTTTTATGAAGAAAAGAATAAGATTTTTTCTATTGTTCTTAGCCTCATGGCTTATAATCCATTCTACTGTAATTACGATAGATGGACTCAACAATAACGTCGAAAAAACCGATTGCATCCTAATTCTTGGCAATCAAATAAACAAAGACGGAACGCTTTCTGATAGGCTAAAAAGCAGGGTAGATAAAGGGTTGGAACTTTATCTTATGAAATTTGCTCCCAAAATAATAGTAAGCGGAGGACTCGGAAAAGAAGGTTATTACGAAGCTCGTGAAATGAAAAAATACCTACTCTCTAAAGGCGTAAATTCAAACGATATAATCGTAGACGATAAAGCACTTACTACTTATCAAACAATGTGCAATTACATTCCTACAGCAAAACGACACCATTTTAATTCTGTAATTATTGTTTCTCAATTCTATCATATAAGCCGCAGTAGAAGCATACTTCACGCTTTGGGCGTATCTTCTATCTCTACTGAACATGCTGAGTACTTTGAGTGGAGAGATTTGTATTCCGTTATACGGGAATTTTTTGCTTATTATTGGTGGAAAGTAAGCAAGTGAACAGGTAAGACATAACACAAAATAGGGGGTTATATTAATCCCGTTTCGTCTTTCTTTACTTCCAAATCAATACCAACATCCCCGAAAAAATCAACCCTGCTCCCATCAATATTTTTGGCGTCATAGGCTCTTGTAAAAACAGAAAAGAAAGCAGTAGCGTTATCAAAAGACTCCCTTTGTCTATTGAGGCTACCATCGAAACGTCTCCAATTTTTATCGCTTTGTAATAAAATATCCAGGAAAAAGAAGTAGTTAATCCCGACAAAACTAGAAATATCAAAGCTTTTGACGTGAGTTGATTAAAGGACTTTACTTCCTGCCACAATAGAAAATTAATTATTACCATTCCGAATACCACCGTAGTTCGAACTACTAAGGCAAGATCGGCACTGATATCTTTGAGCCCTGTTTTCGCCAATACAGAAGTAAGTCCGGCGAAAATCATTGACAATATTGCATAGATTAACCAAGTAGGCATAAGTTTCGGGTTTAATTTTATTCGTGTTTTACCAAATCTAAGAATAAAATAAATAAAAACTCTACCTTTGAGTTCAACGATAGATTTAGTTAACGTGGAACTACACAACTTAGGGAATCAGGCAAGAAAAGCAGAAAAAGAAACTAAAAAACTCTTTGAAAAAATAAAGAAAGTGAAGCCTAAAGACCTTGACGAAAAATTTGAAAAATTTCACGATGAAGCGTTTGAAACCATTAATTGTTTGAACTGCGGCAATTGTTGTAAAACCACTAGCCCAATAGTGACGCAACTCGACATCAATAGGCTGTCAAAATATTTAAGAATAAAACCAATAGCCTTTACAGAAAAATATCTAATTCCAAACGAAGACCATAATTTCACATTAAAAATAATACCCTGCCCTTTTCTTGATACCGATAATTCTTGCTCTGTGTACGAAGACCGCCCAAATTCTTGCCGAGACTACCCATTCACCAACCGAAAAAAAATGTACCAAGTGCTGGACATTACTTTGAAAAACACATTTATCTGCCCTGCTGTATACCAGATAGTTGAAAATATTAAAAAGGTAATAAAATAGTTAGTATACAGACATTTACCAACATATACGCCATAAGCCAAGTCGAGGTGCAAAAAAAGTTATTTTTATACTCCACAAAATCATACAAATCATTGATAACTTGTTTAAATTTGCCCCTCATTATTTAAAAAAGTATAGAATGGAGCAGAACAAATATTTCATTATTGATTTTGACAGCACCTTCACCAAAGTAGAGGCTCTGGATGAATTAGGCGAAATAGCACTTAAAGACCACCCTGACAAAGTTAAAATACTACAAGAGATTGTTGACCTTACCAACGCTGGTATGGAAGGCAAATCTTCGTTCTCAGAGAATCTTAAGAAAAGAATAGACCTGCTTCAGGCAAACACAAGACATTTGCCACAACTGATAGAAAAGCTAAAAACAAAAGTTTCCGAATCTATCAAAAGAAATAAACACTTCTTTGAAGAGTTTTCAGACAACGTGATGATCGTTTCAAGCGGCTTCCATGAATTTATCGAACCAATCGTAACAGAGTACGGCATTAAAAAAGAAAACATATACGCCAACACATTTGAAACAGATCAACACGGCAACATTATAGGTTTTGATAAAAACAACGTACTCTCGCGCGACAAGGGTAAAATTGAGCAGTTGAAAATTATGAAACTCAACGGCGAAGTATACGTGATTGGAGATGGTTACACGGACTATGAAATAAAAGAAGCTGGACTCGCCGATAAATTTTATGCTTTTACAGAAAACATTTCTAGAAATGCCGTTTTAGAAAAAGCAGAATTCATTGCCCCAAGCTTTGATGAATTCCTTTATCAGAATAATCTTCCGATGGTAATTTCTTACCCAAAAAACAGAATCAAAGTTTTGTTATTGGAAAACATTCACCCTGAAGCTGTAAAAATATTTAAAAGCGAAGGTTATACTATTGAAACCATAGTGGGAGCAATGGAAGAAGAAGAACTTTGTGAAAGAATAAAAGATGTTTCTATTCTTGGACTTCGTTCTAAAACACAAGTTACTCAAAAAGTATTGGACAACGCACACCGCCTGATTTCCATCGGAGCCTTCTGTATTGGTACAAACCAAATAGAATTAAATGGTGCCGTAAAAAAAGGGATTGCAGTATTCAATGCTCCTTATAGCAATACAAGATCGGTAGTAGAATTGGTAATCGGCGAGATGATCATGC
>JAYTHK010000069.1:0-6308 GCA_043732665.1 Cytophagales bacterium
TTCTACCAATACCCATCGCTTCTCCTACCGATTTCATTTGTAGACCAAGACTTCTGTCAGCACCTTTAAATTTATCAAAATTCCAACGCGGTATTTTTACGATTACATAATCCAAGGCTGGTTCAAAATAAGCGGAAGTTGTTTTCGTAATCTGATTTTTCAATTCATCAAGATTATATCCAATGGCTAGTTTTGAAGCAATTTTTGCGATTGGGTATCCTGTTGCTTTGGAAGCAAGGGCTGAAGAACGAGATACACGTGGGTTTATTTCTATACCTATAATTGTTTTATAATCGGTGCTTAAAGCAAACTGTACATTGCAACCTCCAGCAAAGTGTCCAATTGCGTTCATCATTTTGATGGCTTTGTCGCGCATCTCTTGATAAACAGTATCCGGCAAGGTCATAGCCGGCGCTACTGTGATGGAATCCCCTGTGTGGATACCCATTGGGTCAAAGTTTTCGATGGAACAAATAATGATGACGTTCCCAATATTATCGCGTAATAATTCTAATTCATATTCTTTCCAGCCCTTGATGGATTGCTCCACCAATACTTCATGCGTAGGCGATGCATGTAAACCTGCTGTAAGTGCTGCTTCAAATTGATCAGCCGTTTCTACGAATCCACCACCTGTACCGCCCAAGGTAAATGACGGACGGATCACCAAGGGGAATCCTATCTCTTGTGCTATTTCTTTTCCTTGTAAAAAGGAAGTGGCTGTTTTCCCCTTACAAACGTCCACCCCTATTTCAATCATTTTCAGACGAAATTTCTCTCGATCTTCTGTTGTTTCAATAGCACCGATGTCTACACCAATCATCCGTACACCGTACTTTTTCCAGATACCTGCCTTGTCGCAATCGATAGCCAAGTTGAGTGCCGTTTGTCCACCCATAGTAGGAAGTACCGCATCAATCTTATGCTTTTCCAAAATCTGTATAATCGATTTTTTGTCGAGAGGGAGAAGGTAAATATTATCTGCTGTCACTTTATCGGTCATGATGGTAGCAGGGTTCGAATTAATAAGCGTTACTTCTATACCCTCATCTCTCAAAGATCTTGAAGCTTGTGAACCTGCATAATCAAACTCACAGGCTTGACCTATTACGATGGGACCGCTACCGATAATTAGAACCGATTTGATACTGGTGTCTCTTGGCATTTTTGCTTTATACTTTAAATATTAGACGATAGATTATAGACAATATTAAGGTGTTTAATCGTAGTCTGAGGACTATATTAAAATTGTGCAAAGGTAGGTCAAAAACACAGTTTTCAAAATTAATAAATCGCTAAGGTTTAAGTATTATTGGGATAGGTAAGATTAGGCGCTGGCAATGAGTAGATTGTAGTTATAAATAATTCCATTTTGATAAAATGGAATTATTTATAGAAACTTTTAGAAGGCTAAATTTCTGAGTATTTGTTTTTTAAAATAGATACCTTTGAGAAAAGAAAATCCTAAATTAATCATACTTAATCCTTTAATCCTGGTACATGCTGGAAATAAAGAATATAACTAAAAAATACCAAGGTCAAGAAAAACCAGCTGTTTCCAATGTTTCATTTTCGGTAGAAGAAGGAGAATTTTTTACCCTTACTGGAGAAAGCGGGAGTGGGAAATCTACAATTCTCCGCCTTATCAAAGGGTTAGAAGACGTTGATAGTGGGGAAATCTGGTTTGACGGAAAGCTGATAAAAGGGCCTTCTAAAAAACTGGTAGCTGGAGAAGATGGAATCGAATTGGCTCATCAGAATTATAATTTATTTCCACGCCATACTGTTTACGAAAACATTCAATATGTGATTCGCTATTTATCAGTGGAAGATCAGGAAAAGAAAATTGCTGAATTGCTTACTGTTTTTCGTCTTCAGGAATTCAAAGATAAAATTCCTGGCACTCTTTCTGGTGGTCAGCAGCAAAGGGTCGCTATTGCCAAAGCCCTCGCCGCTTCGCCAAGAATATTGCTTCTCGACGAGCCGTTTAGCAACCTAGACATGATACTTCGTGCAGAAATAAAAGCGGAACTTGCCGACTATATTCGTCAAACCAAAGCAGCCGTGATTTTCGTTACGCACGAAAGTGAAGATGCTCTTTCTCTTTCAGACCGCATTGCTGTAATGAAAGAAGGAGAAATCATACAAGTGGGTGCTCCAGAATTGATTTATTCAAAACCAGCTACGCCTTACGTGGCCTCCTATTTTGGCAACGCTAATATTGTGAAAGTAAAGACGCTTGAAAAATTAAATATCTCTGCCACCAAAGAATTAAATAAGGAAGCAAGGGTTTGTATCCGCTACGAAGACATAGAAATTACGGAAGAAGTAAAAGCGATGCTTTATGCAAAAGTAGTTCGTAAAGATTACTTCGGTTCTTGTTACCGAATAGAAATAAAATTTGACAGACTCAGTCTTTGGCTTTATACCAATTCGCTGTTGGTAAAAAAAGGAGATCTGGTGCCGCTGAGAATAAATACAGAGAAAATACATCTTTTTAAGAGATAGGTATTAATAAAATCATATATCTCTTTAGAAAAAATATTCCTGCAAATATTTATTTAGTTATGTTTTTTCTTTAATAAATAGTGCTTTATTGCCTTTTTAATAAAAAATGTTCCAATTTTATTGACATTTTGGATTTATATGATTAGGTTAAATTATTGAAAAATTTATATTGTCTATGACCGACTTACATCCAGTTGATACAAAAAATTCAGTTTTTAGCACTTACCCCTTTAATAAGGCTTTGTTTGACGAAGTTTTCAAAGAAGATGGTAAAACAGCTAAACATTATCAGAAGGTTTTAAAACATTTTGGTAAACTTTCGGTAGAAGACTATAAAAAACTAGACGAATTTGCTAAAATAACTTTCTTCAATCAAGGAGTTACTTTTGCGGTTTATACAGACACTTTAAAAGGTGTAGAACGTATTTTCCCCTTCGATCTTATGCCCAGAATAATTGATGCCTCGGAATGGGAACATATAGAAACGGGAGTGATGCAAAGAAACAAAGCGATTAATATGTTTCTTTATGATATGTATCATGAGAAAAATATAATGAGAGACGGTATTGTTCCTGCAGATTTAGTCTTCACTTCCAATTTTTACAACCGTGAAATGATTGGCGTAAATCCTCCAGGCGGTATTTATACGCATATTTGTGGAACAGATTTGATACGTCATAAAGACGGTGAATATTATGTACTGGAAGACAATGTACGTTGTCCTTCAGGCGTGAGTTATGTGCTTTCCAACCGTGAGACTATGAAGAAAGTATTTTCAAATCTTTTTCTTAGCCACGATGTAAAACCGATAGACGATTACCCAGCGCAATTGCTGGACATGATAACATCCGTAGCTCCCGATGGCATCGACAATCCTACTTGTGTGGTGATGTCGCCAGGCATTTATAATTCTGCTTATTATGAACATTCCTTCTTAGCACAAAGTATGGGTATACAATTGGTAGAAGGAAGAGATCTAATGGTAGACAAGAATTTTGTTTATATGAAAACCATGCACGGTCCGCAACGTGTAGATGTTATATACAGACGTGTAGACGATGATTTTATTGATCCACTTGTTTACAAACCAGATTCTTATTTAGGAGTTCCAGGTATGATGGGCGCCTATAAAGCAGGAAACGTTACGCTCATAAATGCGCCAGGCACAGGCGCTGCAGACGACAAAGCTGTTTATATTTATGTGCCTGAAATAATTCGTTATTATCTAAACGAAGAACCCATACTTAAAAATGTACACACCTATCGCTGTGAAATAGAAGAAGATTATCAATACGTGATGGCCAATATGGAAAACCTTGTGGTGAAACCTGTGGATGAATCCGGTGGTTATGGAATCTTGATTGGAAGCAAAGCGAAGAAGGGTGAGATCGAGGAATTCAAAAAAGTAATAACAGCCAACCGTCGTAAATATATTGCCCAGCCAATTATGTCGCTTTCTGTGCATAGCACTTATATTGAAGAAGAAGAAAAATTCGAGCAAAGACATATTGACCTTCGTACATTTTGTTTGATGGGACGGAATAAACAATTTGTATTAAAAGGCGGACTTTCGCGGGTAGCACTTACAAGAGGCAGTTTGGTTGTAAACTCTTCACAGGGTGGAGGTTCGAAAGATACATGGGTGTTGGGAGATTAATAAAAGAACCGTCATTGCGAGGTGGGCTTACGAAGTAAGGTCAACGAAGCAATCCGTGGCTATGCAACACTGCCGCATAGTAAAAGATTACTTCTTCATGTTCCGCCAACAGGGAGATCGTTCCTCGCAACGACGAAGTAGACAATGACTTTAATTTTAAATTGTAAATATGTTATCAAGAATTGCCAATAGTTTATTTTGGATGGGGCGTTATCTAGAGAGAGCCGACCAGTCAGCAAGGTATATAAAGGTGCATTATTATTCTGCACTAGATGCACCGTTGGCTAGTAAACATGAATTCATTTTTGAATCAATTCTTACGATGCTTGGGCTAGACGAGGAATACAAAAAAACCAGCAAGAATTACCAAGAAGATAAAATAAACAACCTCATTACGCTCGATGAAACGAACCATGTTTCTATTCGCAGTAGTATTATATATGCACGAGAAAATGCAAGAGGGGCAAGAGATTCCATTTCTGCCGAACTTTGGGGAGCAATCAATAAGTTCTACCATTTTGTAAACGGGTTTTCCGAAAAGGATTTGAAAGAAGAAGGGATTTATTTCTTTACCGATAAGATCATGGAAAACTGTTCTATCGTTTCTGGTTATATCGACAACTCACTGTTGCACGATAAAACTTGGTCGCTCATACGTATGGGTATGCACTTGGAGCGAGCCAGTCAGACTACCCGTGTCATGTATTCTAAAGTGAAAGACATTGAAAAAATAGAAAAACAAAAATTAGGGAAACCTATCGAAAGTTATCATTGTGTGACGATGCTTAAAAGCTTAGAAGCGTTTGACATGAGCCGTATCTATTATCGTGCGCTGCCGAATATGCACGATGCATTAGAATTTTTAATTCTTAACAAAGAATTTCCTCGTTCTATCGCCTATAATTTTCGACACATCAATAGCAGTATAAATAAAATTTCGACACTCAAGTATGTAGAACAGAACTCTGTAGAATTTGAAGTAGGGAAACTGCATGCTACCTATAACTACATGACCATGCAAGAAATCGAAGAAGACACTTTAGGCTTTTTGGAGAATGCTCTGAACCAACTTTACCAAGTGGGAAAAGAGATTGAAAAAAAATATTTGAGTTATTAATTTCAGACAAAATGAACAGACCAATTGCAGAATATACTATTGAATATCATTCTAATAATGTTTACACCGAACCCGTTATTGAAGGCACGTTCGAATTTAATGTTAGCCCTTGTCACGATCATACACAAATACTGGTAGACACCGCGACACGTAGTTCATTGTCAGAAAACATATTCAATTATAAGAATCTTTTTGGTTTTGAAATAAGCAGGGTGAAAGCAAATGATAATTTTAAAGAGTTTAAATTTAGTTATAAAGCGATAGTACAGAAGCAAAAAACGAAATTACCTTTTGCTTCTGTAGTTAGTTTGAAAGAAGAACTAGACGAACTGCAATCCAAGAATTTTTATATTGATCATCATTTATTTTTAATTAAATCTCCTCTAGCAACTATTGGTATTGAAAATCAAAAAATGATTCTCTCTTACAAGCAAGACTGCTCTTTGTTTGATTACTTGACCAAATTAAATGCTTATGTAAACAAATCGCTAAGCTATCAAAAAAGTGTTACCACCGTAAATACAAAAGCAAACGAAGCATTGACTATAAAGAAGGGCGTATGCCAGGATTACGCGCACATTTTTATAGCAATGGCAAGAGCTAATAAAATTCCAGCACGTTATGTTTCGGGTTATTTAAATCAAGGAAAGAAATTTTTGGGAGCCTCTTTTATGCACGCTTGGGTAGAAGCTTATATACCACAATTAGGCTGGGTCGGTTTTGATCCGACAAACAATTTATTGGTAGATGAAAATTTTATTAAAGTATCCCATGGAGCTGATTTCATTGATTGTACTCCTGTAAAGGGCGTTATTCGCAGAAGTAGTAATGGAGAAACCAAATCATCTTACCAAGTGAAAGTGGTAGAACAATAAACCAAGATGTAAATATTCTACTGCAGAGCCTTGCTGCGGAAAAAGTCTTGAGCAGACTTTGTATAGCATCTCGGCAACAAAAAATAATTCAGAGAAAAATTACATCCTCTACTACTTTCTGTGCAAAATCTTTGTTCAACAATTCAATTAA
>JAYTHK010000070.1:0-6303 GCA_043732665.1 Cytophagales bacterium
TGAATGTTATGCCACACTACCTTCTAACCATATTTTGCACTGTTTTTTTGCTATAAAGTGCACATGTGATTTATCTAAGTTATTTCAATTATTGTGTAACATATTTTTTTGAATACTACGGATCTTTATATGCAAAATAATTTAATAAAGATAGCGAGAGGCGTGTACTATAACATTAAAAAATATGAGACTAAAATTACTAAAACGTTTATTCATACTAATTCTATCGATAGTATTATTTATAGCAAATTACAGAGCTTTGCGTGCTCAAGGTCACAGAACAAAAGAGGTCGCTCGGATATACGACTCTTTGATCAGTCATAATATAGCGTTTCCTAAAACAGTATTGGCTATTGTTATCTATGAAACAGGATGGATGCAATGTAAGGGCTGTGCGCTGGAACATAATAATCTATTTGGCTTTCGAACCAACGAGAATTTTATAAAGTTCGCTAGTGTAACAGAATCTATCAAGTATTTAAAAAAGTGGCAGAACAGATATTATATACCTTGGAAAACAAAGCATTCTGAAGGCACTTATTATGAATACCTCACTTATATTCGTTATTGCGACAATATGGATAATTATATTAAAGAAATTAAGAGCATTGAGAAATGGCTTTCTCAAAATATAGCAATGGCTAATTAAATAATCTTTACGCTGTGGTTTCTGCATGCTATATGCCATAGAGTAAACAATCAACCATTCTTTAAACGCAAAGTCCATAAAGACTAAGTAAGGAGCACAAAAACTGTTTTTAATTAACAAGTGTTTGTTACGCATTAACTAATCGGGAAATACGTTTGCCAATCAGTTCAATAGCTGCATAAGTTTTTCGTGCGATAGACTAGCATTATCCATCTGGAACGTAAGCCTTGAAATTCCATTTAGCGCTTCGCGGTGTCGTAAAATTTTAGCAGCAACTTCTTCAGGACTTCCAACAAGTAATGCACCTTCTGGTCCTCTTTGTGCATCGAAATGATTTCGTATTATGTGTGGTCAACCACGCTCTTTTCCAATTCTGGTAAATGTTTCGGCGTATCAAGCATAAAAACCGTCAATGGTTGCTTCTGTGGTCTCAGCCAAATAGCCAAGAGAATGTAATCCTACTTTTAATTGTTCAGGTAAATAACCTGCTTTCTTTCCCGCTTCTCTGTATAGATCTACCAAAGGACGGAAGCGGGGTGTATCGCCGCCAATGATCGCCATCATCAATGGTAATCCTAGACTGCCGGCACGAACAAAGGAAGCTGGCGTGCCACTAACACCTAACCAGGTGGGAGGAGAATTTTGCAAACGTCTAGGGTAGATCGCTTGATTTTTGAGGGAGACACGAAATTTACCTGACCATGGTACAAATTATCTTCACGAATGTTGAGTAGCAAGTCTAGTTTTTCGGAAAAAAGCTGATCGTAATCTTGAAAATTTAACCCAAATAATGGAAGGACTTCTGTGAAAAAACCACGTCCCACTACCCTTTCAGCTCGACCTTTGGAAATTAAGTCTAGCGTAGCAAAATTTTGAAACACCCTTACAGGATCTGCGGCTCTCAAAACCTTCACAGCACTGGTAAGACGAATGCGCTTGGTTCCTGCAGCTGCCAGAATAAGTATAGGTGCAGCATCTAAAAATTCTTTGCGGTGATGTTCTCCTATTCCAAATATATCAAGCCCTATTTGATCTGCCTGTTCTATTCTTTCGAGCAACTGAGCCAGGGCTTTACTGTTATCACTTGCAGTGCCATTATTTGTAGCAGGTTTTGCGGCAAAACTATCAATTCTAATTTCCATACTATTGTAAAATATTATTTTCCTTTTAAAGAATAATTTATGAATAGTATGGATCCTTTATTGCCTAAATGTTTATAAAGATATTCATTTAATAGAAGACGCTTAAAAAATGTTTATGTCACATCGTGTTAAAATAAATAATTAGTTGAATTTTCCTTCTGTTAAATTTAAGATTTAACAGAAGGAAAACATTGCCTGAGAATTTTCTTCAATTGAATATTCGTACTATTAAGCGCAACGAGGTTCCCCTTTTCACCTGCCACGTTAATACAAGGGGTGCCTAATCCATTATAGGCGATCAACGTTTTTGAATCGCCATCGTAAGGGTCTGTTAGTTGAATAGCAAAATCAAGTCTATCAGCATTTATAACGCTTCTCCAACCCGTAGTATCCTTGTCGATGTTAATCATAATATAAGCGAGATTGCTTTTTTTGTAAGAGTGTACTGTGTCAGGAAGTGTTTTATTAGATTCTCTGCAATGCGGACAAGGATGACTCCATAAATGAATGACGACCACCCTGTCTTTATATGCATTAAGGGAAATACTTCCGCCATTTACGCCAGTGAGCGTAAATGGCGGAAGTATTTCCTGTTTTAAGAATAGGAGCAAAACTGGTTGCTACTACTACAATTGTAAGAGTAATAAAATATACTAAATTTCTTTTTTCTGTTTTCATCCTTAATTTATAATTAACAAGCCACCAAGTTGAAGTTGTTCGATTTCAGAAATGTTGCACAGTTTTACTAGAATATTCACTCTTCTCTATTTATACTTCTATAGAACCCTCTTGGCCATTTACTAGAACTTTACCTGTTGCTGCTGAGGCTAACATTTTAACAAAATTGACCATTTTATTTCCATCAGTATCCCAGTAATAAGCGTTTTTTGCGTTTACTTTAATAAAGGAAATATTCGGATCGTCTTTTCCTTCTTTGAACCATGTTTGAACAAGCGGAGACCAAAGATCTTCAGTCTTTATAGGGCTAATAATAATTTCGGCTTCGCCATTTATTACCAGATAACTGCTTTTTCCAGGATGTGCAAAAAATAGCCGAACACCTTTGTCCGCTTTGATTTGTTTGTTTTTCTCGCTGTCTAGACCACTGAAGAACCATATATCTCCTTTCTCATCAACTTCTGCCGCTTTCATAGGCCTGCAAGTAGAACTGTCATTTGTTTTAAGAGCGGTACAAAAAATACAAGTATTAATTTCTTCAACTAATTCCTTTAACTTTTTAATTCCTGTTTCTGCATTTAAATTCGTTGTGTTCATAATCGTATTATTTAAGAGTTAAGTATAATTAAGATTTGTTCTTTCTAAACAATCGCTTAAATTTCTTCGCTATACAAAGGTTAAAAATTAGCGACAAAACGCTTTACACTATTCTTGAATAGGGTTATATGTTTCACACTCTGGCTGCATACCTCCAAGCTTTTCAAATACCTTGGAGGTTTTGCTATTAATAAACCCCTCTTCGGATAATTGACAATTATGAACAAAAAAGAGTATGTAGGGTATTAAAAAATTGAAAAACCTTATTTGAAACCTAATATCCTTATGAAAGAGACTTTATTATCTGTTTCCATTCTATTTTTGTACATCGCAAAAAGCCTTGCACAACAACAAGAGGTTATTTCTACAACCACAACAGCGACGATTACAAATGGAGAGGACAGAATATGTCCATAGGTTTTAATGGGAATGGTCAGCCAGTTATAATAGAAGCCGTAACACCTCAAATGAACATGAATATTAACGGTACTTATAGTACAACTACTACTGTTATTACAAATACAAATGTAGGCATGATGTCAAACAAATCTAATTGTGTGGTTCAGGACCTCAGTTTGAAGACACTAAGGTGAGCGAAGCTATTCAAATTATGAATACACATTGTCGGGCTTCATGGCAAGTGAGGGATATTATGAGGTTGTTTACTTATGAAAATAACCGCCTGGCTTTTGCACAAAGAGCATACTCCCCTGCGTTGCACCCAGCAAACTATTATCATGTAAACGACGCATTTGAATTTCCTTCAAGTGTGAACCAGTTAAATGTGTTTATAGGACAACGATAATAACTGTTAAAAATAGTTAATACACTTCCTGTAATTTTTTTACAGGAAGTGTATTGTTAAAGCCGGTAGTGCCAATAAAAAATTTCTATTTCATGGTCTAGGTATATCTGTCGGAACGCTTGGTGGTATTGTTAACACGTACATAATAGATACGGCAAGCATAGAAAAAATTCTGCCATCCCATAATCTTAAGAATCCCGGTCAAGACGATTCTTGTTTTCTACTGTTAGATGTCTTATTTTTGAGCAAAATTAAAGACCCTATGTATACTGGATTTAAACATTTGCACGTTACAGTAGTTTTATTATTTCTACTACTATACATCATCAAAACCTATTTGTTAGTTTCCAACAAAAACGAACAACTCGATAGACTAAGAGCAAAAACGAAAATTGCGGACATGGTCTTAGGCTCGCTAATGCTTATTACAGGATTCTACCTTCTTGCTACTGGTCCTGGAGTACAAGTATATCATTATGTAAAAATTATAGTGGCGCTTTCTTCTATTCCAATAGGAATTGTTGCATTCAAGAAAAGAAACAAGCCAATGGCTATCATTCTGTTGCTGTTGTTTATATATGTATATGGTGTAGCCGAAACAAAAAGTTTGAAGTTTAAAAAGGACAAAATCGAAATTTCTCCGATTACACCTTCCTCCGAAATCTCTGGTAATTCTACTGCTACTGATATTATGGCTCAGAACAATGAAGCTGTTTTGGCGAATGGCAAACAGATCTACAATGCCGCGTGTGTTAGTTGCCATGGAGAAGATGGGAAGTTGGGTGCCGCAGGTGCAAAAGACCTTACAACAAGTACCCTTTCTCATGTAGAAAAAGTGGACAGAATTGCTAACGGAAAAGGTAGCATGACACCTTTTCAAGGGCAGCTTTCTGCGCAAGAAATAGAGGCTGTAGCCGTTTACGTGGATTCGATGAAAAAATAATGAAGTCTGGATCAAAAGAAGTTAAAGAGAAAGTTTCGAAAGCGGTGCTTGTAGCACTTATCAATCAAAAACAATCTGTTGAAAAAACAGATGAATACCTTGACGAGCTTGCTTTTCTTGCCGAAACTTCTGGCATCGAAACTGCTAAAAAATTTACCCAACGCCTTGAAAGACCAGACACAAGAACTTTTGTAGGAAAAGGGAAACTAGAAGAAATAAAAGCCTATATAACAGCGCAGGATATTTCAATCGTTATTTTTGACGACGATCTTTCGCCTTCCCAAATAAAAAATATTGAAAACGAATTGAAGTGTAAGATCTTTGATCGTAGTTTATTGATCTTAGAAATTTTTGTGCTTCGCGCAAAAACAGCACAGGCACGTACACAAGTGGAACTGGCACGTTATCAATATTTGCTGCCACGCCTTACAAATATGTGGACGCACTTAGAACGTCAACGTGGAGGTACTGGAGCCAGAGGTGGATCGGGAGAAAAAGAGATAGAGACAGATAAGCGGGTGATCAAAGAAAAGGTTGTTCTTCTGAAAGAGAAACTAAAAATTATCGACAAGCAAAACGAAAATCGTCGTAAGTCGCGTACCAACGTGGCTCGTGTGGCGCTGGTGGGGTATACCAACGTAGGTAAATCTACGTTGATGAACCAGCTTTCGAAGTCAGATGTCTTTGCTGAAAATAAATTGTTTGCAACAGTGGACGCTACCGTGAGAAAAGTAGTGTTGGAAAGAATTCCATTTTTGCTTTCCGATACGGTTGGTTTCATTCGCAAGCTTCCTCACTCACTTATCGAAAGTTTTAAATCTACACTCGATGAGGTGCGTGAGGCAGATATCTTGTTGCATGTGGTAGATATTTCTCACCCTTCTTTTGAGGAACACATAAACGTAGTAAATGCTACGCTTACCGAAATAAAAGCTGGTGACAAAAAGGTGATTATGGTTTTCAATAAAATTGACCTCTATAAACCATCGGAAGAGATGCTGGATTTGGCGATGGACATGGACGAAGAGACGTATCGTCAGAATATGTTGGCGAACTTAAAAGCGACGTATCTCAACAGGCAGGATTATTCCGCGGTCTTTATTTCAGCGACCAAGAAGGAAAATATAAGCGAATTGAGGAGTTTGTTGGTGGAAAAAGTAACGGGAAGGCATTTGGAAATATATCCCAATTACCTGAAAGATAGTGGTATGGATTATGACTTTTTGTTTAAAGAGTAAAGCATAGATTTTAAACTTTTGAAGAGACCTTTGTAAAAGCGTTCAATTTCTAGTACTTTTGCAATCTAACAACTGATTTCGTAGTTCAACGGATAGAATAGAAGTTTCCTAAACTTTTGATGCAGGTTCGATTCCTGTCGAGATCACTTTAAGCCGCATTAATCAATTGATTTAGTGCGGTTTATTCTTTTTGTTTCCCCACATTTTCCCCACTTCGTTAAAAATACTCTTTGTTAATGGATTAAATTACT
>JAYTHK010000071.1:0-18003 GCA_043732665.1 Cytophagales bacterium
TTTACTTTTCCATTATAGCTATAAAAGTAAACTTCTTTCCCTGAAGCGGGAATTGAAAAAGCATAATTGTCTTCTACCGTATTTACGTTTGGACCAAGATTTATAGGAGTAGACCAATTTTTCCAGGTATCGTCTAATCGTTTGCTCATGAAGATATCGTCCCCTCCATACCCATAATGGCCTTGGGACGCAAAATAAAGTGTGGCATTGTCTGAGGCTAAAACAGGTGAGTATTCCACTTGCATCGTATTAATTGTAGGTCCAATATTTACAGGCTTCGTCCATCCAGTTCCATCTGATTTGGGGAAACTGACAAATATATCTTTTTCACCATAAGAATCTTCGTTTTCTACAGACATAAGCAGCACATCGTTGCTATTGCCCATAAAAAAAGAAACGTAATCGTTTTTATTGCTAAACCCTTCTATTTTCAATTCTTCTGGAATAGACCAGCCAGAGCCTTTTACTCTTCGGGTAATCGATGCTCCACCACCCTTCGGACTACCGTCCGCATTGTAGGTATTGGCTAATAACATTGTATTGCCATCTGGAGATATAGAGTTTACAAAATTATGACTCCAGTTGTTGAGAGGAGTACCCACATTTACTGCGGTACTCCAAGTGCCGTCGCTTTGTTTTACACTTTTATATATATCGTCGTGTTTTTTAGTCGGTTCATTAGGGTTAAAAAAGTTATTAGGGTCATCTTTTCGATCGAAAAACAAGGTTTGTCCGTCGGGAGATATTACAGGAAATACCTCTGAGTACACTGTATTCACTCCTGATCCAAGCAGTTTTGCTGGTTCAATAAATTGGATGTCTGCTCCAAGGTTTATTTTTATGTCTATAGGATCCTTGCTTGGACAAAGTGCAACGGCATCTATACAATTTACGCCTGGAACATCACCAGGTTCTGATTCAATACTTACATACCTAATTGGAGCAGAAGTTCTTGTAAAAGGTATATAGAACAATCTAGCCACATTAGGCAAACCTGTCTTTGCCTTTTCTTTGTATACCTGTTTTACTTTCCCATTTATATCTTCTATTTCTACTTTGGTAATTGCACCAGGATAATCTGTTTCTACGATCAATATTTGTTCTGCTACAATAGGATTGCAATATTCCAGTTTAATTTTAATAGTTGGAATCTTGGTTGGTGTACTTGTTTCATAAGTGTATCCCAAACAATAAATATAAATATCATCTGGCTTTTGGCTGGGATAAGCATCTGGAATAAACAATACTTCGCTTGGCGCAAAACTGCCTGTGTTGGGATCGTTGGTACTTTCTATTTTACAGGCCCATTGTGGTTGCGCCAATACACTTAACTGAGCGATCAATCCTAAAAAAATAAACGTTAATTTTTTCATCTTTATTGGTTTAAGGTTAGTTTTTTCTATACCCATTCTTCTCTACCTCACTTACCGATTTCAACACTTTCTCTTTTAACGATTCTTTATACAAAATTAGCTTTTTTTCTATTCCAGCATCAAACGTTCCTATAATTTGTGCAGCAAGAATACCTGCATTAAGAGCTCCGTCTAATGCCACTGTAGCAACAGGTACGCCTCCAGGCATTTGTAAAATAGAAAGAATCGAGTCCCAACCGTCTACTGAGTTGCTGGACTTTACAGGAACACCTATTACAGGTAAGGTGGTCAATGAGGCAACCATCCCAGGAAGATGTGCTGCGCCACCAGCACCAGCTATTATTACTTTCAACCCTCTTGTTCTTGCCGACGTTGCATATTCTACCATACGCTCTGGGGTGCGGTGTGCCGATACAATAGTCAGTTCGAATTTTAGTTCGAATTGCTCAAGAAAATCTGCTGCTGCCTTCATTACTCTCAGGTCAGACTCGCTGCCCATTATGATTCCTACCATGCTTTTGCTATCCAATATTATTTAAAAATATAAAGTTACGTATATTCCCAAATAAAATATAACAAAATAATGCTTTATCAAACAATAAAATAATCGTTCTTCATTCAAACCAAATTTGTATCTTTCGACTTGTTTTGAATGAATTCTATTTAACAAATGAAAAAGTACAAGAAAAACATTTTAATTACAGGAGGCGCAGGCTTTATCGGCTCTCATGTAATCCGCTTATTTGTAAACAAATACCCAGATTACAAAATATATAATCTTGACAATCTGACTTATGCTGGAAATCTTCAAAATCTAACCGATATTGAAAATGCTCCAAATTACACCTTTCTTAAGGGCGATATTGTAGACGCTGGTTTCTTACAAAAGATCTTTGCCGAACACCAATTTGACTCGGTCATTCATCTAGCTGCTGAATCGCATGTGGATAGGTCGATCACAAATCCATTGGATTTCGTAATAACCAATGTTGTTGGTACCGTAAACTTGTTAAATGCCGCTAAAACACTCTGGCTTTCCAACAACCAGCAACCAGCCAATAACCTATTCTACCATGTCTCCACGGATGAAGTGTATGGGTCTTTGGACAATGGCGGCTTCTTTACTGAAACGACTTCTTACGAACCGCAATCTCCTTATTCTGCGTCAAAAGCTTCTTCCGACCACTTTGTACGCGCTTATCACAACACGTATAAAATTCCAATAGTTATTTCTAATTGCTCTAATAATTATGGTCCAAATCAGTTTCCAGAAAAACTGATTCCGCTTTTCATCAACAATATTAGGAACAATAAACCGCTTCCTGTCTATGGCAAAGGGGAGAATATCCGTGATTGGCTATATGTAATAGACCATGCCCATGCGATTGATGATGTATACCATAAAGGAAAAAACGGTGAAACATACAATATTGGCGGTTTTAACGAATGGAAAAATATTGATCTTATAAAAGTGGTTTGTAAAGTAATGGACCAAAAGTTGGGAAGAAAGGAAGGCGAGTCTGAAAAACTAATCTCTTATGTAACCGATCGTGCTGGTCATGATATGCGTTATGCTATAGACGCTACTAAAATAAACGAAGCGTTAGGGTGGAAACCTTCCTTACAATTTGAAGAGGGTATTACCAAAACGATTGACTGGTATCTAACGAATCAGACTTGGCTGGATAATGTTACTTCTGGGGATTATCAGAAGTATTACGATAAACAATACCAAGGTTAAGTAATTTTGAGTAGAGTCTGGTGAGACACCAGCCTCGAAGAAAAAACCAAAAATTTATTTATGAAAGGAATCATATTAGCAGGAGGATCGGGTACAAGATTGCATCCATTGACATTGGCGGTGAGTAAACAGCTTATGCCAATTTATGACAAGCCGATGATTTATTATCCTTTGTCTTGCCTGATGTTGGCAGGAATAAAAGATATTCTAATTATATCTACTCCACACGATCTTCCAAATTTTGAAAAACTTTTGGGTGATGGAAAAAACCTAGGATGTAACTTTCAATATGCGGTGCAAGAGTTGCCTAACGGACTGGCCCAAGCTTTTGTAATCGGTGAAAAATTTATTGGCGACGATTCGGCAGCGCTTATTTTAGGAGACAATATCTTTTATGGCGCAGGCCTCAGCGAAGTATTTCAGAGCTGTTTCAACCCCCAAGGCGGTGTTGTATTTGCTTACCATGTAAACGATCCCGAGCGCTACGGTGTGGTGGAGTTTGACGAAAACATGAAAGCAATTTCCATAGAAGAAAAGCCCGCACAGCCAAAATCAAATTACGCGGTACCGGGTATTTATTTTTACGACAAAGAAGTGGTAGGTATTGCCAAAAATGTAAAACCTAGTCCTAGGGGTGAGTACGAAATCACAGACATCAACCGCTATTATTTGGAAAAGGGCAAACTTCAGGTTCGTGTGTTAAACCGCGGCACAGCTTGGCTTGACACGGGAACTTTTGCTTCGCTTACTCAGGCTGGACAGTTTGTACAGGTGATAGAAGAAAGACAAGGATTGAAAGTAGGTTGTATTGAAGAAGTAGCCTACCGCATGGGTTTCATAACGAAAACACAACTGGAGAAAATTGCTCAGCCCTTATTAAAAAGTGGGTATGGGCAGTATTTGTTGGATATATTGAAGGAGCGCTAGTTGGCTCTGTATTCTATATAATAGTGTTCCTCTTTTTTATCGAAAAATATGTACCAAGTTGTACGTTTTGACTTATATACCCTTAAGTAACATTCTCCATGATGCTTCAGTAATTCAGGTGTTTTATAATGTTTTTATACTTCAATAGAACCGTAAATATTTTCTACAATATCAGTAACGTATGAAACGGCTTTTTTTATATGAAAAATATTCTTTAAAAATGAGGGTCGATACTAATTGGTTAAGATAATCGATTACTTCTGGCTTGAAAAAAATAGCACTCTCCATACTTTATCAATATGAACGGTTACACTTTTTATTACTTCTTTACCGGGAGCACCGTTTTTGAATTTTTTATTAAATTATTTTTCCTCTGCACTTTCTATGATTCCTATTTCTTTCAAATAAGGGTTTATTTTATCTCTGTGCTTTTTTAAATCAAAGGTTACAGCTTTAAGTTTCCGAGTGGAGTTTTGTGTAGTTTTATGCCTGCTATACGTGCCATAGTTTGTAAGAGTTATCTAATTACAATTATACGTATTTTATAAAAAAAAATTTCATAAGGCCTTACCCAATAGGGAAGAAAAGATAACTATACAATTGTCCGACGGTTTTGATCCATCGGACAACTTATTGTGTTTATCATTGGTATTGGCGGAGACGCATTATGATGCGTCTCTACAGAAGGGAAACTCCTGTCATTTCTGCGGGTTTTTGTATGCCCATCAATTCAAGAATTGTAGGAGCGATGTCTCCTAATTTTCCGTTTTTTATGGGTTTGTTATATTCCTTGTCTATAAGAATACAAGGTACAAGATTCGTAGTGTGTGCTGTGTTTGGCGTACCGTCTCCGTTAATCATTACATCTGCATTTCCGTGGTCTGCGATAACGATGAACGTGTAACCGTTTTCTAATCCTGCAGTGATCACCGCTTCTGCGCAGTCGTTTACTACTTCGCAGGCTTTTACAGCGGCTTCAAAAACGCCTGTATGTCCTACCATGTCTGGGTTGGCAAAGTTTAAACAAACAAAATCTGGCCAATGGTTTTTTAACTCTGGAATTATTTTATCACGAATATCATAAGCGCTCATCTCTGGTTGCATATCGTAGGTAGCTACTTTTGGGGAAGGACAAAGCAATCTTTTTTCACCAATAAATTCTTTCTCTCGCCCGCCTGAAAAGAAAAATGTAACGTGCGGATATTTTTCTGTTTCTGCAATACGGATTTGCTTTTTACCTGCTGCTTCCAATACTTCGCCTATCGTATTTTTAAGATTATCTTTATCAAAAATCACTTTTACATCTTGAAATTTATCGTCGTAATTAGTGAGCGTTACATAATACAATTTAAGCTTTTTCATTCCTTGTTCAGGAAAATCCTTTTGATTCAGCGCTTGTGTAATTTCACGACCGCGATCTGTGCGGTAGTTGAAACAAAGTACTACGTCGTCTTCTTCGATCAATGCTAAAGGTTTGTCGTCTTTGCCCGTTATTACCGCTGGCAGGATAAATTCGTCGCCTCTTGGATCGGCCACATAAGATTCTTTAATCGCTTCTGCGGCTGATTTGTATTTTTTACCTTCGCCTTTTACCATAAGATCGTAGGCTAACTTCACTCGTTCCCAACGGTTGTCACGGTCCATGGAGTAATAACGTCCGATAACCGTAGCAATTTTTCCGGTAGAGGTTTTTAAATGTTTTTCAAGATCGTTGATATATTCCAATCCACCTTTAGGATCAGTATCACGCCCATCTGTGAAAGCATGAATAAATACATTTGAAAGGCCTTGCTCCTTTGCAATATCACAAAGTGCTTTAAGATGCTCAATGTGTGCGTGTACGCCACCATCGGAAACAAGACCAAGAAAATGGACCTTTTTATTGTTGGTTTTGGCATAGTTAAAAGCATCTACCAATACCTGTTCTTTGCCAAGTGTTTTATTTTTTACCGCAAGATTTACTTTTACTAAATCTTGGTACACGACGCGACCAGCTCCAAGATTCATGTGTCCTACTTCAGAGTTTCCCATTTGCCCCTCTGGCAATCCTACCGCCAAACCTGATGCTTCTAGTTTGCTGTGGGGGTATTTTTTATACAAAGAATTGATAAACTCCGTTTTGGCTTTTGCGATCGCAGAAACTTCTGGATTTGAACCCAATCCCCAACCATCGAGGATCATCAGCATTACTTTTTTATTCATGGTAGTATTGTATTAAACTAGTGGATGTAGACATACGAATCTAATGTTTGGCTGCATTCGAATATCCTTTTAAGATTATAAATATATAGAGGCAAATATATAAAACCGACTGTCAATATTACATTCCTATAGAGCGATTTTTATGTTTTGTTTATTTTACTTAGATTTCTTACATATTTTAAACGTTATTTAGTAAGTAGTTTTACTAAATAAGTATTCAGGTCTGAAAGTTTATACCTGTATTTGTTTATCAAAAACCTTTATCTCTATTGATTTCTTACAAATACTATTATCATTGGAAAATACTGCGTAAGATTGCTCATTAGTTAAAGGCCTAACTTTTCCAAACAAGATTGTCATGTATACTGGCTTAGTTTCATTTGAAGGTGGTATCGCCAATAAGGAGAGAGCTGGTCTGAAAGAAGTATGTCCCAAACCCTACTTAAGAATTAGTAGGACAAAAGACACTGTGACTGTAGAATTTGATATGGATTCTCAGGAATCAATTTTTATTTACTGTAAAAGGGGAGAGAATGTCGATTTTGTGCTGTTAACGGAATCCTACAGCTCTCCATTTATAGATACTCGTTCCAATCTTACCGAATATTCCGAAACCCGTACGTACAAAGCGATTTTCTGCAGAGAAGGCGAATCCATTGGAGAGGAAGACCTTGTAACTGTTAAGACCAAGGGGCGTTTCAGATTTTTTTAAGAATTCGTTGAATAATCTCTGTGAAATAAGCCTGGTTATAAGGCCCAAACCAATTCATATCCCTTACTTCCGCTTTATCTTCATCGTAGTATTTGTCTACGTTTATATATCCAATATACCCACCATTAAAACTGGTAATCACTAGTTTGCAATTTCTTTCTTTAGAAAGCACTTCGAAATCCTTCATCAATTCTCCTGAAAAGTCGCAAGGAGTACCAATAAACAATACATCGTTGATTTTTAAAATTCTGATCTTGGGGTCAAAGGCTCCAAAAAGAAATTTGAATAGCCAAGGTCTTACCCTCCAGTCTTTTGAAATTTTTAAATGTGGTTCCCGCAAAGGCAAATCCAACATAGTAGAGCATAATTCATTTCCTGAATGGAGATTGATGCTGTCTATCCCTATACTTATAAGTTTTGCTAAACTATCGCCGTAATCGTTCACTAAAAATTCGTTTTCAAGGTCTTGCATGGTTTGTTTTGGTGTATGGCTTCCTACCATTCCAGCAGCATATAACGCAAACTCTACTTTTTTCGTCTTTTCCAATTCCCTTACCATTCTGCCAGGATAGTCACCTGAAAGGCAAGTATAACTCATTTTTAAACAAGTGGCATGTGCGGAATAAACGATGAGCGCAGCCTCTTTGCCTGATTTTTTTCTTATTTTGAGAACGCGCACCCAAGGGTCTATTTTGCTATCGGGCATATTGATCCGGTTTCTTACAAAGTTCGTTCCGTCAAACAATCCCAATCCTGTTTCCGCTTCTTCAAGTGTTTCTTCCGCTTCTTTGATCGCGTCAACGATGGCGTCAACGACCTGATTTACATATTTTTCGTTGTAATTTCCTGCCAGTATTTCCCCTGCCGAACCTTCCGCCCAGCCTCCTGGAGCATGGTGTGTGTGGGTAGCGGAGAGATAAAGATTTTCAGCTTTATAGCCCATATTTCTTGTACGGATACGAAGCCGCTCTTCTATAACTGGAGGAAAAATTAATAAATCGACAGAGATAAAAGCCGCTTTGTTTTTTCCATTGTCAAATACAAATGCTCTCACAAAAACAGAATCATGTATCGACGTCGTTTTGTCTCGCAAACCATAACCGGCCAATACAGGAAGATAAGCTGGTGTTATATTCTTTTTAGACCAACCCGCTTTAAAGTAATCTCCTTTTTGTATGACAGTATCCAGTTGAAAAGTATCCAGTTGAGTCATCATCTCTTTATAATAACTCATTTCCCGATAAGGGGTTCGGTCTACTTTTTCAAATAAAAATGGGGTTAGAACTAAACAAAAAAGTAATAGTCCTACAAAAATTCTTATTGGCCACTTAAAAGCTTTTTTCATGCTAGACGCTGGATGCTAGATACTAGAAAAATTTATCTAGTATCTAGCATCGTTGTTTATAAAACATTCATTCCTTGTTCCTTAATTTTTTCCAACTCGTCTTTCATTTCTACGACAGACTTTTGAATATTAGCATCGTTGGCTTTAGAGCCGATAGTATTTATTTCGCGACCAATCTCTTGTGCTATAAACCCAAGTTTCTTGCCATTATTGTCTGCGCCTTTCATCGTTTCTTTAAAATACTCGATATGTGTTTTCAGTCTTACTTTTTCTTCGCTGATGTCCAGTTTTTCGATATAATAAATAAGCTCTTGCTCAAAACGGCCTTTGTCCATTTCAGATGCCGAATATTCTGCAACATGCGTTTTTATACGCTCGCGAATGATTTCTATACGCTGTGGATCAAAGGCTTCTACTTTTATAAGTAGATTTTCTACTTTAGAAAGATATTCAAGAAATTTTTCTCCCAATACTTTGCCTTCTGCCAGACGGAAGTCCTCAAATTTTTTGATTGCTTCTTTTATTACGTTCATCACAAACTTCCACTCGGCTTCGTTATCGTTAAGTTGCGAATCTGTATCTACTACGCCAGGCAAACTAAGCGCAGAACGAAAAAGAGCTTCTTTTGGTGCTCCCGCTTTTTCTGCTGCGTCTAATAGTTCGGTATAATAAAACTTTACCAGCCCTTTGTTAATGTTAACCTTTGGCTTCACTTCTGTTTTTTGTTTCACTTCTATAGAAAGCGCCACTTTGCCTCTTTCCACCGTAGTGTTCAGCAGATTCCGAATTTCTAATTCTTTGTCGGCATATTCTTTGGCCAGTTTCATCGAGAGGTCAAGAAATTTGGAGTTCAGCGATTTGATTTCTACCGTTACAGAAAGTTGGTCGTTTTCAGCGACTGCCACACCATAACCCGTCATTGACTTAAGCATATTTGTATTGTTTAAAAGATAAACGTATTTTTGACAAGGATTTACAGGATTCTAGAATTAATTGGATTTGAAAACATAGTTTTCATTCCACTCTTCTTGTTTCACGATTCCTTTAATCAAATTAATTTTATAAAGGTAAAGAAAATTTAGCAATGAAATTTGGCGTAGTTGTTTTTCCGGGTTCAAATTGTGATGAAGACTTGGTATATGTGGTAAAAAAGATCATGGGTCAGCAGGTAGAAAAACTCTGGCACAAGGATACCGATTTGAAAGGATGCGATTTCATTTTTCTTCCAGGAGGATTCTCTTATGGTGATTATCTTCGCTCTGGTGCTATTGCTCGTTTTTCTCCTATCATGGAAAATATAATCAAACACGCTGAAAACGGCGGTTACTTAATGGGTATTTGCAACGGGTTTCAAATTCTTACTGAATCTCATTTACTTCCAGGTGCATTGTTGAGAAACAATCAGATGAAATTTGTTTGTAAAAATGTTTTTATAAAACCCGAACATAACAACAGCTTGGTCACTTCTCATTTGGATTTAACCAAAGGTTATAAAATTCCTATCGCTCACGGTGAAGGACGTTACTTTGCCAACGAGACTACGTTGAAATCACTTGAAGACAACGACCAAATTCTTTTTCGCTACTGTGATGAAAAAGGAAAAGTATCAGACGAATCAAATCCCAATGGTTCTTTGTTGAACATCGCTGGAATTTGCAATAAGAATAAAAATATTTTTGGAATGATGCCACATCCAGAGCGTTCCGCAGATTCTATTTTAGGAAATACAGATGGAAAGGCTTTGTTTGAGTCTATTCTATCATTAGTAGTTTAACAGATTAGGAGATTGTTTTTTGTAGAGACGCATCATGATGCGTCTTAGTTAGAATTTTGGGATATGAAATAATTATCCGATTTGTTGGTTGCAAAATAATCGAAGGGATTATTATTGGCGGAGGCGCATTATGATGCGTCTCTACAAAAGATTTTTTAACACTTTTTTAATTTTTAAAATGGAAAAAGAATTATTTAAAAACAACTACCGCATACCTTCTATACGCCTGAAAAGATTTGACTATGGGCAGAACGCTTCTTATTTTGTTACCATTTGTACAAAAGACCGTGAAGATTATTTTGGTAAAATAAAGGCCTCTTTGCCAGACAAAAATTGGAAGCAGAATTTTATTCATCATGATTTTATAGAACAAACAGAAATTGGAACTATTGCTCTTACTTTTTGGAAGGCAATTCCTCTTCACAATCCTTTTGTAAAACTGGATATCTTTGTCGTAATGCCAAACCATATTCATGGAATTTTAATTTTTGACAAATCAGAGACGCATAATAACAAGTCTTCGCTACGGGAAAACATTGTTCGGCCGTTTATTGATACCCCTTTTGCAAAGTTCGAATCGTTGACCTGTATAAACAAATTTGATCCGCAATCGAAATTTTTTTCTTCCGTTCTTCGAGGCTACAAAGCTGCTCTCAAAACGGAAGCCCTTAAGAAAAACATTGATTTTTACTGGCAACCCAGATTTCATGACCGCATAATAAGAGATCAAAATGAATATGAACGAATCAAAAATTATATTTTAAATAATCCATCGAACTGGAATACGGATACAGACAATTTGGTGATGTACAAACGCTAATTGTTAAATTATGGAAAAGGGTTATGTATTGGCGGAGACGCATTATGATACGTCTCTATCTAAGAATGTTGCCAATATTAGGTCTTTTTCAGACACTAATGGATTTTTAAATCCCCAATCAATATTTAGAACCTTGTCGTTCCAAATTATGCCTGCTTCAGATTCTTTGTGGTATATATTCGAACATTTATAAGAAAAAACGCTGTCTTCCAACGCTACAAAACCATGCGCAAAACCCTCTGGTACCAGGAGCATATTTCTTCTTTCTGCGTCAAGAACCACCGTTAAATGTTTGCCAAAAGTAGGGGAGTCTTCTCTGAGGTCTACTGCCACATCCAATACCTTTCCTGAAATAACACTCACTAGCTTTGCTTGTGCAAATGGCGCTTTCTGATAATGCAGTCCACGCAAAACACCTTTGGTAGAAAATGACTGATTGTCTTGTACAAAAGCTGTTTTAATTCCAGCTTTTTCAAACGCTTCCTTATTGAACGTTTCTAGAAAAAAGCCTCGTTCGTCCTTAAATATTCTGGGATAAATTTCTAACAGACCATCTATAAATGTTTCTTTTACTTCCATTGTTTCTTCATTATATAACAACTGCGAAAATAACTATAAATTTTATATTTCAGGGGTTTTACTACTTATTCGCTCATTTAATTGCTAATTTTACCAAAAATATATACTCGTGCCCGACACCGAAAAAAAAGAAATGTCCTTTCTGGACCACCTCGAAGAACTAAGAAAGCGATTGTTTAAAGCGATGATTCCAGTGGTGTTTTTTACCATTATCGCTTTTCTTTACATGGATACTATCTTTAAATATGTCATCATCGCTCCAACCAAACCCGACTTCTGGACATACCGTATGCTGTGCAAGCTGGGCGATAAAATGTATTTATGGTTTGGCGTTGAAAATCAAATTTGTGTAGAGAAAATCGATTTCGCACTTCAAAGCAGAACGCTTACTGGTCAGTTTACAATGTACATGACATCTGGCTTTGTCGCTGGCTTTGTTATGGCTTTCCCTTTCTTCTTCTGGCAACTTTGGAAATTTATAGAGCCTGCTTTAAATCCTAATGAAAGAAGCAACGCCAGAGGCGGAATCGCTTTTGTCTCCATTCTTTTCTTTGTCGGTATCTTATTTGGCTATTATATTCTTTCTCCTTTGTCCATCAATTTCCTTGCGAATTTTAAGATCGACGAAAGCATAAACAACTACTTTGATGTTACCTCTTACATCTCTACGCTGTTAATGATGATTCTGGGTTGTGGTATTATGTTCCAACTTCCTGTTGTCGTTTACATCCTTTCAAGACTGGGGATTATGACTCCTGGCATTATGAGAAAATACAGAAGACACGCCATTGTCGTAATTTTAATTGTTGCAGCGGTACTCACTCCAACGCCTGACTTTCTTACGCAAACGCTTGTAGGTACGCCTATCATTATATTGTATGAATTAAGTATCTTTATCTCGGCAGCAATAGAACGCAAAAGAAAACTTCACCTTACTAAAGCAAATTAATGATATGTCACTAAAAATAGCAATCGGCGGCGACCACGCTGGATATTCTTATAAAAAAGACCTTATTCTTTTCCTACAAAGTAAAGGATACGAAGTAAAAGACTTTGGTACTTTCGGCGAAACGTCTGTCGACTATCCAGACTTTGCACACCCTGTAGCACTTGCCGTTGAGAAACAAGAATTTGATTTTGGAGTTTTACTTTGCGGAACAGGAAACGGTGTAAACATCACTGCAAACAAACATCAAGGCATTCGCTCCGGACTGGTATGGAATACAGAAGTAGCAGCTCTTATCCGTCAACACAACAATGCAAATATCATCGCTCTTCCTGCCCGTTTTATCAGTCTTGATCAAGCGAAAGAATGTGTTGAAATTTTCCTAAAAACTCCTTTTGAGGGCGGCCGCCACCAAGGAAGAGTTCATAAAATACCTTGCTAAAATTGTTCTTGGGGAGAGGTGAAATCTGAGCAGTAAAAAGATAGAATTGTAAAACAATAATTACTTTTCTCCTCTCAACCGACTTGCCCTACGACGGAAAATAGAGGTAGAATCAATGCGTTCGTATTCTCTATTTAATGCTGGAATTCGGGAAAAAATGTTTTGCATTCTTTTATCTTCGTCAATAATGTAATCGGGCTTGTTGGTTTCTATAACCTCGTATATAGCCGAAAGTGCTGCGTATTTATTCAGATCCTCAAATTGCCAAGCAGACAAAGACCAGTTTATATACGGACTTGATCCGTAATTATTTATATAAAAAGCGGTGTTGTTTCCCAAAACAATAACTTTCTTTTCTTTTATTGCGAATCGTACCGCCTCTTCGGGAATTGATTTTATAAGATGTGTTTTAGTATAATTATCTGGCTTTTTTAACGCATAAAAGGAAATAAGTAGAATGCCGCCAAATAATACCATAAACGCAATTTCAGACATTACTCTCTTTCTTGAGAAAATCAAAAACAGATGAGCCGTAAAAAATGCCAGTGGTGGTACGAATAAAATTAGCAAATTGGGAGTAAACGCTTTTTCAATCCACATCGCTAGGAAACCAACCAAAAACCAAAGGGCTACTATTTTAATAACTATATATTGGTAATGAATGTATCGGCCTCGCACTATAATGGCTACTACAGCTGCCAAAAGCAAAAGAAATGGTAGTACTGAAATTTTTATGAGGGTTGGAAAATCTACCATAAAGTTTGTCGCCGAATGAACGGTTGGCAATAGCGCATATTCATAATAATTTCCAAGGTTGTCTATCCAAAAATAATAGATAAGAAAAATAATATTGGGAAAGAAAAAAGCCAATACTAAAACCATCTGCTGCTTCAAATTTGTATTCGAATAAAACCCAAGCGAGAATAGAGAAAAGATCAAAAATAAGCCAAAAGGCAAATAGAAAAGAGACGCTATTCCTGTAAGCAAACCAATGTAAAAAAACCGCTCTTCAGAGGCAGCTACTTTAGACTGAAAACAGATCCTATTAAATGCTCCTATAATAAAGGTAGTGCCGAGCAAAACGGGAGAAAGCGTATAAAAATCAAAGTATAAAGAAGAAAACAGAACGTACAACAACGCGGGGAGCATAGAAGGCTCTTTAAAAACCTTATTTTTGTTTAATCCCGCTTGAAAAAAAACGGCTTGAAAAAAAACTAATAAAAGTGACGCTACAAAATATACGAAGGTAGACTTTCCAAAAAGTACATTTATAAAATAATAGGTGCCCGCAGAAAATGGATCAAGGTCTGTCCAGATTTCTTTATATAGGGTAAATCCATCTGCCATTCGCTCTCCTACAAGAAGCCATGTAATCTCTGGATCGGTAATGGGTAGCGACATTTTATAAGCAAACGCTCTAATCAGCACAAGTACCAAAAATACCAGAATGTATTTTAGAGGATTATATTTTAAAAACAGTTGTATCACAGTACCTTATTTGTCAGCTAAAAACAAAAATAAGGAATGCAGAAGATTTATTCGTATTTTTACGAAGATATTTGAGGATTCATGGAAAGTACAAGGCAACAGAAATACGCAAAATTAATTCTAAAAGAACTTAGTGATATTTTTCTTCACGACACAAAAGGGCTTTTTGGAAATTCTTTTATTACGGTTACGATTGTCCGTGTGAGCCCTGACCTTGGTATTGCCAAGGTTTATTTGAGTTTCATGTTGGTAGAAGACAAAAAAGCGATGCTCGACATGATCATCAAACAAACGAAACCTATCCGCAAGATGCTGGGCAATCGCATCGGCAAGCAAGCCCGAATCATTCCTGCGCTCATGTTCTACATTGACGACAGCGTAGACTATGCAAATAGAATGAATGAGATTTTTTCTAAAATTGTGATTCCTAAGGAAGAAGGAAAAGAGTAGACCAATCTAGCACACAAAAACCTGACCTTTCTCAAAGCAGGCTTTTAAACTATCGTTACATGTACGTTGTTAATTTACTTTTACCACAGCACTGGTATGTTTTTGTGCGTTCAAACTGTATTGAACAAGTCTGAAATAGTTTGTATTCGCTTTTTCCGAAGGTACAAAATAGTCTGACCCTTTGTTTGTCACAAAACCAACCGTTGTAAAAATTTTACCGTCCTGAGAACTTTGCACCTCTGTATAAGAAAGGTTTTCAGGAACAAGCACTTGCCATGAAAGACGATAAATTGCTTTGTCTTTTTCTACCGAAAAAGCCGCCGTTTCAGGATACGATAATGTTGGATAATCCACCGTCTCGATATTTTCTATTGTATTAATATCTGTTTTAGAAACGATAGGTGAATTGTTTTGCTGTGTATCGGCATAAACTAACGCTACGTCTTTTCCGCTGTAGTTTTGCGCTCCTACGATAGATGTTATCAAAAATAATCCCGATGTCATCCCTATTATAATGTTGCTTTTCATAATGCCTCCCTTTTATTTTCAGTCCTAAAACAACCAGCCGTTTGATTTGATTAACGACTCTTATTCTGTTTAACGGAAAATAAAGGAATAGGGTTGCGTAAATGGTATTATTAAAAGGAAAAATAGGGCATTATAAATTTAGCCTCTGCAGAAACGGTATAAAAAACCATATCCTCTTCGTTGTAAGGAGTCTTTTTGGAAAGCAAAATAGTTTAGCGCAGGTCCTTGTTTGCGGGTGATAGGTAAATAGCCAACACTTAGTTAGAGTAAGCCTCTTTCTGTCTATTGTTTTACAATCTTAAAAACTCTACCGTCAGAAAGTTTTAACATATATACTCCTTTCGACCAGTTTTCGCCAAGCAAAACAGTGCTTACATCATTTGAAGCAGCTACTGTTGATACTACATTTCCTGTAGCATCTATAATAGTAGACTGCGTTGTTGCTTGTGGAAAAGAAATAGAAACCTCTCCTGAAAATGGATTAGGATAGATTTTTACATCTTCGTCCATTCGTACTTCTATAATTTCTGAATAGACATTTTTGCCATCAAAATCTGTTTGATTCAGCCGATAATACGCTATTGTTCCTCGTGCAGCATAATCTTTTTGATTGTATTCACGAATACTTTGCCCTGATCCAGCCGATTTAACAATCGCAATTACGTCCCATGCAGTCAAGTCGTAAGAGCGTTCTAAAGTAAAATAATCGTTGTTGATTTCACTTGCTGTGGTCCAAGAAAGATCGTTATGACCTGTTTGTTTTTTTACCGAAAAGTCAATCAACGTTATCGGAGCTACTGAGTTGGTCGTAATGTTTACGTAATTGAGATTAAATCCCGCCACATCAAAATAAACACGCATAATATGAGTACCAGCAGTCATCGATTTATTCGAGGCCATTACGCTTTGCCAAGTAGTATAGGAACCTGTGTTGGGTATATTGACCAGACCGGTAATATTTGTGCCGTCCATCTCTACATGTAGTTGCCCCGCACTGGTACCTGCTACCCGAAATGCTAAATCATAAGTACCTGTAGACGCTACATTTACCGTATATTCCATCCATTCAGTATTGGCAGTCCAGCCTATATCATAGCCACCACCAGCATCTGTAGACACCTCTATATCGACACGTTCACCGCGAAAAACACCTCCTTGATTTGGAAGATCAGTATCGTAATAAGCTGCTTGATCACATCCACGATCGTACTCTTCCGCTTGTACTATGCCTGGAATGGGTGCTGGTGTTCCATTGTAGGGAGTCTGCTGTATATTTATGACAGGCGTCATGTCGTAAACTCTTACATAATCAACCTCCATTGTAGGCTTAGTAAGCACGACGGTATTGGGATCTGTAGTTCCTGTAAACCATCCGCCCACTGCCATGTTAAAGATAATATGAAAGTTCGTATTCCAAGGCCATACGTTGGCATTGTTGGACGCAGGATTTAAAGAATTTGGAATTCGTGTTATGATTCGTATAAGATAATTGTCAAAATAAAATCGTATTTCGTTTACATCCCATTCTACCGCATAGGTATGGAAGGCTGCTGCAAGGTCAGTAGAGTAGAGATAATCTGTTCCATAATATTTATCGTTCGGCCATGGATTTCCATAATGGAGTGTTGCACTTGTACGGTTATTAATATCCCCCCTATATTCAGTAATGTCTATCTCTCCTGTCGTAGGCCAGTTGTTTACCTCTGGAAGCATCCAAAAAGCTGGCCATAATCCGTTGCCTTTTGGCATACGAATACTCGCTTCAAACCGCCCGTACGTTCTATAAAAAAGTCCTGCAGATAATATTTTGCCCGAGGTAAAGGAGGCACTTGAACCACCAGTTGTTTGTTTGATTACTTTGAGAACGAGATTCCCTCCTGCAATATAAGTATTGCTGGTACTGTTGGTATAATATTCCAATTCGCTATTTCCCCATCCGCAAAGAGAAGGGCAGCCGTCTCCCAACTGATAGCCCCACTTCGTCATATCAAGACTAGATCCCGAAAATTCATCGTTCCAAACTAGTGTACCGCCCGTACATTGACCAAATAAGTCCACTCCAATTAGATTAAGAAGTATAATTATTAATACGTTTTTGATTTTCATAATCGCTTTTCTCCGCTATTTCGCCCTATTTCTGCGTACGAGAATATATCAATATATGCTTAAGAATATATAAAAAATTTGGAAAATTATATATTTTATTGGCAAAAAGCTATTTTAAAAAAGGCTAAAAATACGGTTTAGTGGACAAAAATCTGTATTTTTATGCAATAGATGAATATTTTTGCATTTTTACAGTCACTTAAAACGCAATTTCATACTCCGAGCATTTCGGCCGCTTTCCTTTCCGTACTTTAGGTTTGTATCCTATCATTATGCCACTGACGCAAGTCGCCTGCAATCGCACCTGCAAAAAGTAATCGCTTGGCAACACCAAGTGCCCAATATTTGTGTCGAGTAGGCAACGGTATTTCTCCACCGTGCTTTGTCCCCTGACAAAGCACCTGTCAATATGCAACACTAAAATCATAGTATTTTAAATATAAATAATTAGAAGTGGGCGTTTGTTGACCCTTAAAATAAAAAGATAAATGCAGATATACTGCATAGGTCGGTGTTATGTTTAAAAAAATGTAATACTAACATGACAAAATCGTATAGCCTATATCAATT
>JAYTHK010000072.1:0-1793 GCA_043732665.1 Cytophagales bacterium
GGACCATCATCTTTTTTTGGTTTGGAATTTAGTGAGTAGAGTAAGCTACGGGTTTTAGCTTCTTCCTTCTCAACGTAATGAGTGTCGCAATTATGAACAATCCAGCCATTAGCTACGTAAGTATTGGTTTCTTCGACCTCTAAATTGTATACCGTATCACAGAAATCTATCGTTTCGATTTTTTTTACTACAGAATGATAATACTTATCCGTTTTACGATGTTGTATTCTGGATTGTTGGGTTGGAACTTTAAGACTGATATTTTTTTTAGGATAACATAAAGCATCTCCAATTTGTATTTCGGAGATGGGTATAAATTTAGGTTCCTCAAAAGATTTCCTATAAACTCCTCCAGGAAACCGCACAGCACGGGCCACTAAAATTGGATGTTCTGGAGTTGCCGCAACCCAATCACTGCCATAACTTGGTTTTATTCTTATTAGTTGGGTTGCTTCATTGGCATATAGTTTTTTAACTTCGTGAAATAGGCCATCATGACTTAAAACCATATCGCCAACATTGATATTCTCAATATTTCTTTGACCATTTATTGTTTCTATTTTTGTGCCCGCAGGAAAGCAAGTAACATTTAATGGTGTATCGGTTATTCTGGAAAGTTCGATAAGCGACATGTTAGCATCATGTTGAATTTTTATGTCATTAAGTTGAAGTTCGAGATAAAAATCCTCACCAAAGATAGATTTAAATCGAGCAATATCTTTAATTGCTTCATCCATTTGCCCTGCTTCAATTCTCTTGCAAATTTTACCACCAAGGCATGCACTACTTGCGATTAGTCCACCACGATATTTTTCGAGAACTTCCCAATCAATCCGAGGTTTTCCGTAGAACCCATCAATAACACCTGAATTATGAATCTTGATTAAGTTTTGATATCCTTGATAATTCTTAGCAAGGAGAATGAGGTGATAGTACTTTGTGCTGGTTTTTTTATGGGCTTTTGTTTCTTTGATAATTTCATCAAGCTTAATTTTTCCAGCTTTATCCTTCTTTAATACCTTCTTCTCTTCCTCTAACTCTGCAATTCGGTCATTACTTCTTTCAATTGTTTTTACGTCATCCATGAAATAAGCTTCAACGCCAAAAATAATCTTAACGCCATGCTTTTTACCGGCTTCATACATTTGAAAATGACTTGCTAATGTTCCATGTTCGGTAATAGCTATAGCATCCATACCAAGTTCTTTGGTTTTTTTAACCATATCCTCAGGTTCAGATATCGAATCTTGAATCGAGAATACCGAATGGTTGTGAAGTCCAACAAAAACCATATTTTGCATATTTTATCTCTCTAAGTACCTTATCATAGATTGTAGTATTGAGGTTTCATCCTTTGCAGACGAGCTTTTAAGAGAATAGATTGTATCCTTGGACATTTTACACTTTGAGCATACTTTCTTACTCTTCATTAACTAATTTTTCTTCTTCTTTTTCTGTTTCTTTCTGAGCTTCATCAAACGCTTTTTGAAATTGATTATTATCATAAATCTCTTCAGCTATATCGGTAACTAAAGTAGCCTGCAAGTGATTCATTTCATGTTGAACTGCCTGTGCTTCAAATCCACTAAAATTAAACTGATATTTACGACCTTTAGGGTCAAATTTCTTGCCTAAATCATCTTGCCATACCAGAGTTACTTCAGAATGTCTTTGTAGTTTACATGTTTTTCCAGGAACTGATAAACATCCTTCTTCTGTAGAATAAGTTTCTTCGCTCATGGCAATAATTTTGGGATTATAGAAAAACAATACCGGGAGTTCTTTTTTAGTAT
>JAYTHK010000073.1:0-17925 GCA_043732665.1 Cytophagales bacterium
ATCGAAAGAACTAGCAAGTCAGGAAAGTGGAGATCGAACTATTCCACAATCAAAAATGCAGGCGCCTAAAAATGATAATTATGCTGTAGTAGACAGAAACAAATCAAAACGCAAGTCGAAAGAATTAGCAAGTCAGGAAAGTGGAGATCGAACTATTCCACAGTCAAAAATGCAGGCGCCTAAAAATGATAATTATGCTGTAGTAGACAGAAACAAATCAAAACGCAAATCGAAAGAAATAGCGGGTCAAGAAAGTGGGGATCAGAAAATTCCACAGTCAAGGATGAAGGCTCCTAAGAATGACAACTATTCTGTAGTAGACAGAAACAAAGAGAAAAATAAATCTCATGAAATAGCACAAAATTCTACGGGAGACTCAAAAATTCCTCAGTCCCGTATGCAAGCGCCCAAAAACGATAACTATTCTGTAGTAGACCGAAACAAGGAGAAAAATAAATCTCGCGAGATAGCACAAAATTCTACGGGAGACATGCCCGTTTTCGAATCAAGAATGAAACCGCCCAAAAATGCTACCGTTTATATAGCGGACAAAGGCGACAAACGTAGGGAGCTCTCCAAGCAAATGGCGAGTTATACTGGCGATATGAAACCTTTTGAATCTCGTATGCAGGGGCCAAAAAATTCAGGCTCAGAGGTACTGGTGAGAGAAATAGACAGGAAGAAAGAAAAGCAAATGGGCAATTATCAAGGCGATATACCGGTGAATTTTCTTGCTAAGAGAGCTAAACTTCGTCGTCAAAAAGAAAACGAGATTGCCGGGTATAATGGAGATATGCTCGTGCGAACACTTAATAAAAAAGCAAAAGCACTGCGTAAGAAAGACAAGAAAATTGCTACGTACCAAGGCGATATTATTATACGAAGAAAACAAAAAGGAATGCATCCAAGTGCTGTATGGAAAGGTGGAAGAATGAAAGGTTCATACAAAGCCAAAGAGAAATACAGGAAACGTATACTGAAGAAATATGGTAAAAATGGCAATCTGGAAGTTCCGAATTATCAGAAACAGAAAACTCAAAAACCAAAAGTAGATAAGAAAGAGAGCGAAATTTGGTATTAAGAAGAATGGAAATAAAAATATATAAAGACAGTAAAGAGGTAGCGAAAGCTTTTGCGGAGTATTTGTCAGATTTAATAGGAAAGAAAAAAGGCAAAGTGTTTATTGCCCTTTCTGGTGGTAGTACTCCGAAACTATTATTCGCTTTGCTGGCAGAAGATGCTTATAAAAATAAAATAGACTGGAGTAAAGTGCATCTTTTTTGGGGTGATGAGCGCTGTGTACCTCCCATTCATGCAGACAGTAATTACAAGATGACGTTCGAACAGTTATTGTCAAAAATAATAATTCCCTCCGAAAATATCCACCGTGTTTTGGGGGAAAATGATCCTGAAAATGAAGCTATTCGATACTCTCAAGAAATTGCTTCTATTGTACCTAAAGAAAACGACTTACCGCATTTTGACCTAATCATGTTAGGCATGGGTGACGATGGTCATACGTTGTCTATTTTTCCTCATCAGATGCAATTGTTAGAGTCGGATAAAATTTGTGAAATAGCCACACACCCTGATTCTGGGCAAAAAAGAGTAACACTTACTGGCACAATTGCAAATAACGCTGAGGTTTTAGCATTTATAGTGACCGGCAAAAACAAGGCGGAAAAAGTACTTGAGATAACCAAACAACAAAACAACTGGAACAAATATCCTGCTTCGTATATAAATCCATCCAACGGAGAATTGTATTGGTTTTTAGACGAAGACGCAGCGGATTTAATTTAGAAAATTCTACACAGTAAGAGGTGAAAAGTAAAAGATAAGAAGAAAACTATTTAATAGAACGATTGTTCTTTTCTTACCTTTTACTTTTCACCTCTTATTTATAACAGCCAAATTATAGAACAGAGACATTGCACACTAGGCTGTTCGACAGACATACATAAACTCTTCCAAAAAAGCAATGGAATATTCCTTTATAAAAATTTGAATTCCATCTCCCAAACTCTATATTTGAATAACGTTTATAACTAGATAATTAAAATAATGAGTGCAGAAAGTTTGAAATTTTTAGAGCAATACATCAATAACGCTTCTCCCACTGGATTTGAAACTTCTGGTCAAAAAATGTGGTTGGATTATATACGTCCTTTTATTGATGAATATATTACGGATACATACGGAACAGTAGTTGGTGTAATTAATCCAGAAGCAAAATACAAAGTAGTCATTGAAGCTCATGCAGATGAAATTTCGTGGTTTGTAAATTATATAACCAAAGATGGATATATCTATCTTAAAAAGAACGGCGGTTCCGATCATGCCATCGCACCTTCTATGAGGGTAAACATACATACCGACAAAGGGATCGTAAAAGGCGTTTTTGGTTGGCCTGCAATTCACGTACGCGACAATGAAAACGACAAACCCCCGTCCATGAAAAATATTTTTCTGGATCTAGGTTGTGAAACAAAAGAAGAAGTAGAAGCGCTTGGTGTACACGTAGGAAGTGTAGCCACATTCGAAGATGAATTTATCACGCTAAACGATCGCTTCTTTTTGGGTCGCGCCCTTGACAATAGAATAGGCGGATACATGATCGCAGAAGTAGCAAGAAAATTAAAAGAGAATAACGTTAAACTTCCTTTTGGCTTGTACATCGTAAATGCAGTACAAGAGGAAATAGGACTTCGGGGTGCAGAAATGATTGCACATAGAATAAAACCTGATGTCGCCATTGTTACAGATGTTTGTCACGATACACAATCTCCAATGTACGATAAGAAAACAAGTGGTGATTTGTCTTGCGGCAAAGGTCCTGTGCTTACTTATGGTCCTGCAGTACAAAACAACCTTTTAAATATGGTGATCGAGGTAGCCAACAAAAATGAAATTGCGTTTCAACGTGCTTCTGCCTATAGGGCCACTGGTACTGATACAGATGCCTTTGCTTATTCCAACGCTGGTGTAGCCTCTGCACTAATCTCTTTGCCTTTGAAATACATGCACACCACAGTAGAAATGGTGCACAAAAATGATGTGGAAAGTATCATCAAATTGATGTATGAATTCTTGATACAGCTTCCTGAAGGGCACGACTTTCGGTATATAAAATAAAAATCAATATATTTTTATATATTTAACGATAAGAACGGTTTAGAATACTATAAATTATATAAATTAATTAAAATTATAATCAGGTGAGAGTCGCACTATTTATTTTGCTGATTATTATAGCTACCATAATAGGTGGACTATACGGTGCCTTGCACGATCAAATAACCTATACCGTCTGTGATGAATTTTTCACGAAAATGCGGTTTCATGAATATGGCATTAAAGGCAATGTAAACAACCGTTGGGAAGCAGCTAAAATTGGTTGGAAAAACACCTGGCATGTAGGATTAGGACTTGGGATTGTTCTTGCCTTAGCAGGATTAATCCATAGCGACAATAAAAAAATGTTTACTGTAACGCTGAAAGGATTTATGCTCGCTATGCTTACAGGATTCTTTTTTGGAATGATTGCATTTTTATTTACCGAATCGTCAATCGATATAGCAACAAGTCAAAATGTAGTCGACAAAGCCGCTTTCAACAGAGTAATCCGAATTAACAATTACAGTTATGTCGGTGCTATCATTGGAATGTTCCTGGCACTAGGCTGGATAACATTAACTTCTCGTAAAAATATACAAAAATAACCTCCTACTTATCATGTCAAAACCCACACAATTGCACTCTTGGAATCAGTTAAAAGAGCATTACAATCATATAGCTGCAAAACAAATGAAAGATATGTTTGCAGGAGATCCTGATCGCTTCCATAAATTTTCACTAAAATTTAACGATATACTTCTCGACTATTCTAAAAACAGAATAAGCGAAGAAACGATGCACCTCCTTATTTCTCTTGCAAAGGAATCCAACTTAAAACATGCGATAGACAATATGTTTAGCGGAGTAAAAATCAACAATACAGAAAATAGATCCGTGTTGCATATCGCACTTCGCAACCGCTCTGACTCTCATATCACCTCAGATGGCGAAGACGTAATGTTAAAAGTTCGTCCTGTCTTAGAAAAGATGAAAGGCTTTTGCGACAAAGTAAGAAGTGGTGAATGGAAAGGTTACACAGGACAGTCTATTTCCGATGTGGTAAACATCGGCATTGGCGGTTCTGATCTTGGTCCTTATATGGTAACAGAAGCGCTAAAACCCTATAGCATAAATGGCCCGAAGGTACATTTTGTATCCAATGTTGACGGCACTCATATTGTGGAAACGCTTCGTTCTCTGAATCCTGAAACTACTCTATTTATCATCGCCTCAAAAACATTTACTACTCAGGAAACCATCACCAATGCAGAGACAGCAAGAGATTGGTTTTTACAAAAAGCACACGACAAATCAAATGTAGCCAAACATTTTGTTGCCCTGTCTACAAACGTAGAAGGTGTGTCTGCTTTTGGTATCGACACCAATAATATGTTCGAATTTTGGGATTGGGTAGGTGGTCGTTATTCTCTTTGGTCGGCCATTGGTCTTTCTATCGCAGTTAATATCGGCTACGACAATTTTGACGAACTACTTGCCGGCGCTTATGAAATGGATGAACATTTCAGAACTACTCCTTTTGAAAAAAATATACCAGTGTTACTAGGGGTTCTTGGCATTTGGTACAATAATTTCTTCGACACAGAAACGCAAGCGATTCTTCCTTACGATCAATACATGCATCGCTTCCCTGCTTACTTTCAACAAGGGGATATGGAAAGTAATGGCAAGGGTGTAACAAAACAAGGTGAAGTAATCAACGAATATTCTACTGGTCCTATCATCTGGGGAGAGCCTGGCACTAATGGTCAACACGCATTTTATCAATTAATACATCAGGGTACAAAATTAATTCCTTGCGATTTTCTTGTTCCTGCTGTTTCTCAAAATCCCGTTGGTGATCATCATGCAAAATTACTTGCCAACTTTTTTGCGCAAACAGAAGCTTTGATGAGAGGAAAAACTTCTGACGAAGCAAGAGCTGAATTAGAAAAAGAAGGATTGAGTGGTGAAACGTTGGAAAATCTTCTTCCACACAAAATTTTCCCTGGCAATCGCCCTACGAACTCTATCATGTTTAAAAAATTAACTCCAAAAGTTTTGGGTTCACTCATTGCTATGTACGAACATAAAATTTTTACTCAAGGAGTAATTTGGAATATAAACTCTTTCGATCAATGGGGCGTAGAACTTGGAAAACAATTGGCCAAGAAAATTTTAGGAGAACTGGGAGATGGAAATTCTATAAACACTCACGATGCTTCTACCAATGGATTAATCAATTATTACAAGGAGAACCGGTAGAGGGAAAGTAAATGAGAAGTGTATGTTATGGTATACTGTACGTTCTTGTATTTTCAATAAATACGCTGGCGCAAAATCTTGTAAGTAATCCTAGCTTTGAAAAAAACATAGGATGCCCCGAGCGCAATGGAGATATAAAAAAATGTACCTCGTGGAGTACAACTGCGTTAGGCTCTACGCCAGATTATTTCAATACTTGCTATACAAAAGGTAAATATACAGGCATTGAAATAGGTGTGCCAGAAAACTCCGAGGGTAAAAGGATTCCCGTATCTGGCGATGCTTATGTCGGATTGGCTATTTATTTTAAGAAAAATTATTACGCACGCGAATACCTTCAAAATAGCCTTCTTGCTCCGTTAGAGAAAGGTGTAAAATATAAAATTAGTTTTTACATCAGTCTCTCCGACAGTTCAGAATTTATTTCCGATCATATCTCCGTTGGTTTCTCCATGATGCCTGGAGGTATAATGTCAAATCCTCCAGAAATTTTATTAACAACACGTTATCTTGTCACTATAAAAAATGATGCCGCTTTAAGTAGTAGAAAATGGACTAAAGTTGAAGCTGATTACACTGCTGGAGGTGGTGAAGAATATATGATTATAGGTTCTTTCAGCGCAAACATGACGACAAACGAGTATAAGAAAAAAATAAAAAAGCCTGCTTTAAATTGTAAAAATAATGAGTGCGCTGCTTATTATTATATTGACGAAGTAGCACTTGAGCAAATGCCTTCTGGGAAAATTAATCCAAAATTCAGGTAAGCTCTTACAGCGAATAAATGAGTGTTAAGTTTGATAAATATTATAGTTCTGTGCTAATATTGCGGAGAGTGAGAGGTGAAAAGTAAAAGGAAGGGACAAGGGGCTATGTTGAATAACGCTATTTAACTACACATATCTAATAATATCAAATGATCAAAGCATTTGTTTTCGGTAAGTTCCTTCCCTTTCATAAAGGGAAGGAAGCAATGATAAATTTCGCTTTATCCTAATGTGATTTTTTGACTGTCTTGGTATGCGCTAGCCATCAAGAAGAGGTTCCTGGTTTTACCAGAAAGTCATGGATGACAGCTAATTTTCTCATTAAACCCAATATTGTAGTTGAAATATTAAACTACTAAAAAAAGGAATTTCCAAACACTTCTGTTTCCTCTTCTGAAGTTTCCAAAATATGGGCATCCAAATTCCGTTCTTTATTTGGTTACTCTTTGCTCATAACCTCTGAGCCTTACGGAGACTACGTTGCTGGTTTCACGAATATATTGATATTTTGTACTTATAAAATCAACTTATTCTGTATTGCTTTCTTAATAAGCTCTGAAGAATTAGAAGCCTTCACTTTTTTCATAAGCTTCATTCTATGTGCCTCTACGGTACGAGTACTAAGTCCAAGTTTTTCGGCTATAGCCTTTGTACTTAACCCTTGGGCTACATATTGGAGTATTTCTCTTTCTCTATCTGATATTTTACTAAAATCATTAGAGTTAGAAATATTGTCGATGAGAAGATCTGAAATAAAAGGACTGAAATATTTGCCTTCCAAGTATACAGTACGAACGGCTTGCTCCAATTCATCAGGCTCTACATCTTTAAGCAAGTAGGAAGAGGCTCCATTTTTTATAGCTTTGCTAATGTACTCCCCTTCTTTATGCATCGTGAGCATAATTATTTTTAGACCTTTATTGAGCCTCAAAAATTTCAATATTAAATCCAACCCATTACTATTTGGCATTGAAATATCGAGCAATAAAATGTTCGGGCAATCATTTTTTATAAGTGCTATAATCTCCTCTTCATTATCTGTTTCAAGCACCACTTCGAAGTCTGGAATACTATTTAAAATAAGGCAAAAACCTTTTCTAACCAGCTTGTGATCATCTAAAATTGCAAATCGTATGTTTGTCATAAATAATTAATTTAAAAAGTTAAAGAGGAATCGTAATATCTATTTTTGTTCCTTTGCCAAGACCTGATTCAATAGTGTATTTCCCTCCGTTAATTTCGGCCCGTTGAGACATGCTAGACAAGCCTTTTCCAACGTTTGTCTTATCTTTACTACTTATCTCAAATCCATCTCCATCGTCACTAATAAAAGCATTTATACACTGTTGTTTTTCTTCGATTTGTATGAAAATATTTTTTGCGTTGGCATGTTTCAAACTATTGTTGAGTGCTTCCTGAATAATTCTGTATAGGGTTACCGCCTTTTCAAATGAAATTGTTGAAATCAATACGCCTTCGTTATACGATTGATTTACTTTTATGCCTCCGTATCGTTCAGCATTTTCACATAATATTTTCACAGATGGTATCAATCCAAAATTCAGCAATACGCTAGGCATCAAATTAAAAGAGATACGACGTATTTCAGAAATGGTATCGTCGATCATTCCTTTCAATTCTAACTTTAACTCCTCTTGATCTTTGATAGCATTTACCGCTAATTTAATTGCGGTAAGCATTTGGCCTATTCCATCGTGTATTTCTCTAGAAACACGACCTCGCTCTTTTTCTTCTCCTTCCAACAATGCCTTTGCATTTCCTTTGACAATAGCAATCTCTTGTTCTTTCAACTGAACAAGCTGACTCTGCATCTGACTAAGTAATATCTTGAACACATCCTTCTCATCTAAAAAATTCAGCGACGATCCGGAATCTATTTTCGAAATTCCCTTATCAGAACTTGTATTACTTAGCGTTGAATTTTTTAGTTTTGACATTCTAGTTTTCAGTTATTATTTTCTGAACAATCTCTCGTGTAAGTGGTTTTTTCAAATACCCTTTCACAAAGGGGTAATTCATCGCTTTATTATAGTCTACCGGATTTATGGAAGAAGTGAGAATATAGACGGATAAATTATTTAGAAATTTGTCATAAAATCGATTTAGAAAATCAAATCCGTTGATAAGCGGAATATTCAAATCTATGATTACAATTTCTGGAAGTGAGTCAGCAGAATTTATGTAATCCATCGCCTCCTGACTTGTCCGGCAAACAATATATTGTTTAGAAGCATTAAATTTCCTAAATAATTGCTCGTTGATAACGTTCACAATTGGATCGTCGTCTAACAAAAATATTTTATTTATTTTCATTTCCGTAGTATTTTCTATAATGGGAAAGTAAATACAAAAGTTGTTCCTTTTCCAAAAATGGATTTCAGTTCTATCTTTCCTCCTAACTTTTCTACAATTCCTTTTACAATATATAAACCCAAGCCAGAACCTAGTGAATAAGCATTTGCTCTATAAAACATTTCGAATATTTTATCCTGATATGCTTCTTCTATTCCCAATCCGTTGTCTTCAAAAATCAAGATAAAACCTTTTTTGTCAAATTTTACAGAAATATTTAAGAACGAATATTCTTTATTTATATCCTGATATTTAACCGCATTAGAAAGTGTGTTATTAATAAGTATTTCTACTCTTTTTTTATCAATAACAAATAATGCAGGAGAATTTTCCACCTCAATATTTATTTTTAGGCGATGAAAATTTTCCATAAAATGGTGCGTAACTATCGCCTCGTCTATCAAACTGAGAAAATTCACCTCTTCTTTCTCTATTGCTGTACGTGCATTCCTTGAGTAGTCGGTCATGTCTTGCGTTACCTTTAGCAAACGTTCTATACTTTCTCTTATTAAAAAATTCAAATAATAAATTTTATGCAAATCTGTTTCATCTTCAATTACAGAAGTTAATCCCAAAACGGAAGTAAGAGGTGCTCTCAGGTCATGCGAAGATCGGTATACAAAAGTGTCCAGTTCTTCATTTAAGATTTTCAATTCCTCGTTTTTTTTTAATAATTCAAGTTCATTTATTCTATCATTAACCATATTTTTGCCAATCCAATAAACAATTTTATTTAAAAATGAATTCGTTAAATTAATCTTTTAAACTAGTAGAACTTGACGAATAATTTATTAGAATTTATACGTATTACTACCTACTAGATAAACCTCTATCGAAATTCTAATAGCCCTACCGATATATATAAATATAAATAAAATTCTACTTAAATTGCATAAGATGATAATACATCTCGGTCGTTTTCGCCAAATAGAAGATATTTAGAGATTAAGTAATAACAATTATTTATTGACATTCCTTTGATAAAACCTGTGGCTATAAATTCAGTCGAGCATGACAAGATAAATTGGCTAGACAATATCCCCTTATCTATATTACTTTCAGATAATTACGGAAATTGCACCCACACAAATAAGTGTTGGCTAGAATATACTGGCAATGCCCTTGAAGAAGAAAAAGGCATAGGCTGGAAAAGCACGATACATCCTGAAGACCGCAAACATTGTCAAAAAAAACTAGCTTCTGCGATTGATGAACAGAAAGAATATTCGCTTCGACTGCGACTCAAGAGCAAAAAGGAAGAATACCATTGGTTTGAAAATACGGGAAAACCCCTATTCGATAATACGAGAAAATACGTAGGACATATTTCGACTTTCACCGCTATTCCAGAACAGGAAATAGATTTGCTAAAGGGTTTGCTGGAAGAGAAGGAATTACTGCTCCATGAAATAATCCATAGAACAAAAAATTGCATGGCCGTAATTTCTGGTCTATTCGACTTACATATCGACTATATTGAAAATTTAAACGATCAAGCCATTTTTGAAACTTTTCAGCACAGGATAATCTCAATAGCACTCATTCATGAAAATATATACCAATCGGATACCTTATCCAAAATGAATTTTAAATTTTTTGTCGAAGAAATCACCAAAAAAATAACAAATACGTACAAGGAAAATAAGGATATGGTATCCATAAAAATTGAAGTGGACAACATCGAATTAGAATTGGCGAAAGCAATGCCTTGTGGGTTAATAGTAAACGAACTTATTACAAATGTTTTTAAACATGCTTTTAAACCTACTTCCGTTGGCGAGTTGACAATTGGGTTTTCAAAAACATCGGAAAAATATAGGTTAATTGTATCCGACAATGGAATAGGAATAACCGATGAGGATGTCACGAGATTCCCTCATACGCTTGGGTACACACTCATAAATGCTTTAGTAAGGCAGCTTAATGGAGTAATGGAAATTAATAATAGAGAAGGTCTTTTAATAAAAATTATTTTTTAGAGTTAGAAAATATGTCAAAAATATTAATAGTAGAAGATGAGATGATTTTAGCCTTAGCCCTGAAGAGAAATTTGGAGCAGCTTGGGCATCTTGTTTTAGATGTACAATCGAACGGACATGGGGCAATTGACGCAGTATCAAAAAATAACCCTGATTTGATAATCATGGATATCAAAATTATTGGCAGTATAGATGGTATTCAGACAATGATTGAAATACGTAAATTCTCAGAAATTCCTGTTATCTATGTGTCTGGAAGTTCAGACTCCTCTATACAAGAAAAAGCACAAGAAACGGAGTCTTCTGAATTTATGAGCAAGCCCGTCGATCTTTCTGAACTTCAGGAAAGAATAAATAATGCCCTGAAAATGAAACAAAAATAATACGCTATCCTTTTTCTGAAACTACATCTGAGTTTTTTGTTTTATTTGAAATACATACAATAAAATAGCCAATCACTCCAGATAAAATAGAGGCTAAAATTATCGAAATTTTTGCCGTCTCAATAAAATACTTATCTGTGTATGCTAGTTTGGTTACAAATATAGACATAGTAAACCCAATGCCTGCCAATATATTTACACAGAAAATATCAAACCATCGCACGCCTTTCGGAATAGTAGTAATCTTTAATTTTGTAGTTATGAATGTCATCAACGTAATACCGATAGGTTTTCCTAGCAACCAATCCAAAAATAATTCCAAGGCTCATAGTAGACCCAAGCTCCGCCATAGCACTGTATTCTAACTTTACTCCAGCATTCGACAATGCAAATAAAGGCATGATGATATAACTTGAAAATCCTGCCAATAAATATAACATAGTATTCAATGGTGCTTCTATTTTTGTACTGATGTTTCGTGTTTCCTCAATCACCTGATCGCGCACGGCAAGGTCTTTCTTTGTTTCTCTTGACTCTACTAATTTTGAAAAAGCCAAAACCTCGCCCAGATGAGCTTCAATTATTTTTTCTTGATTTTTAAAACGAAAAGGAATCGTCATTGCCAAAATCACTCCTGAAATGGTAGCATGTACACCAGCATGATGAAGAAATATCCATAAAAACGAACCAACAAAAATATATAAATAAATATTTCGTACATTTTTCCAATTCATAATAAGGAGAGCCAACACCACCAACATTGAATAAAATAAATAGAGAAGGTGTGTATCGTGAGAATAAAATAAAGCAATAATAACAATTGCTCCCAAATCGTCTACTATCGCCAATGCCGTTAGAAACACTTTCAAACTCAAGGGCACTTTTTTCCCTAATAAGGATACTACCGTAAGCGAAAAAGCAATATCAGTAGCCATAGGAATAGCCCATCCAGCTATCTCTGGCTTTCCACTGTTAAAAAACAGAAAGATAAGAACAGGCACAACCATCCCCCCTAATGCTCCTGCTACTGGAAGCAATGCTTTTTCTTTCGTAGACAATTCGCCTTGTATCAGTTCTTTTTTTATTTCGAGTCCTACCACAATAAAGAATATGGTCATCAAGCCATCGTTGATAAATTGTTCGATGGTAAAATTAAATTGAAAATAAGAGCCTGCTGCAATAGTTATAGGAGTATTCCAAAAATTTATAAATGCTTCGCCACAAGAACTATTTGCCAGAACAACCGCCAGAACGGTAGCCGCCAATAATAAAAAGCCACTGATAGACTGCTCTCTGAAAAATTTCGTGAGTGGATTAAATATAGTTAGAATATTTCTCGATGTTAATTTTGACATATTTACTACCTAATGACACCTCAAAGATAACATTATTTTGAATATGGAAGATCTTCTTAGATGTGCGTTTCCTATACAATACACTTTACAAATCCTTCTTCTAGCACTTTTTTATTTAAATTTTTACCAATAAAAACCATTTTATTAATTCGTTCTTCATCTTCCCAATCTGGCCCTAACTCGCCCACAAACTGACTCCCAACGGCCTGGAAAATAAATTTCTTGTCAAAGGTATCCATATTCAAAATACCTTTAACTCTATACAACGAAGAAGAAAACAACATCAACGTAATCCAATTGTCAAAAATAACTGGATGCAATTTCCCTTTCATTACTACACTTATACTTGTTATATCAGAATGTTTGTGTCCTTTTTCTAATCCCCTTTTCATAACTGAAACAGGTTCGTAATTTTCAAAATCGGTAGCAAGAACAAACTTCGCAGAAAAAGCTTTTATATTGAGTAGGTCAACTCCTTTCGGTGCAGAATAATCACAGACATGAATACTCGCCGCCTGATTTATTCTTTTGATATCCGCTTTCAGTTCTTCCAATTTCTCTGGTGAAACGGAAGAGCTCTTATTTAACAAGATCATATCTGCAACCGCCAACTGCTTGGCTACCTCTTCCACTTCTTCGAATTGTTGTTTAAGATTTATTGCATCTGCCAATGTCACCATTCCATCGAGGCGATATTTTTGTTGGACGTCAAAATCAGTGATAAAATTTAACGCTACCGCTCCAGGATCTGCCATTCCTGTGGTTTCTATAATGAGGTGGTTAAACTCTTTTTTTGATTCTACCAATTCATACAAAAGAGTAACTAGATCGTCGTTCAATACACAACAGATGCAACCGTTGGAGAGTTCGAAAATGTTATTATCGGTACTTACAATTAATTCGCTGTCGATATTTATTTCCCCGAACTCATTTTCAATGACCGCAAATTTCTTTTGGGGAAACTCTTTAATAAGAAAATTTAATAAGGTGGTTTTGCCTGCACCAAGAAAACCTGTCACGATTGTTACTGGAATTCTTGTGTCGATGAGTGATTTTTCTGTTACCATTGTGATTATTAACTTACTCTTTCCGTTCGAGACATGCCAAGAGAGCATCTAGTCTGTGTAATTTACAAACGAATTAACTTGCTTTTATTCGCCGTTAATTCAGCTCTTATTTTTTCATCAAAAGGCAAAACCATTTCGTATCTATTGTCATTTGTAATTAAAATAATTAGAACTAATTCTATTTTATCGATGTTTTGCTAATGTTCAATATTCTTGTCAACAGTTAAAAAGAAATCAAATTTTTCCACTTCTATTAACTTTAAAAGTTCCCCATTCTTCTTTGATGCTCAAGCCATATCGTGTAAAGTTAGAATTTCGAAATTATCTCCGAATCTATATCTTAATTTTTTTTGGAAGATTTTCATTAATCAACATCTTAGTCATTTGCAATTCCCTTCAAGGTGATGGAGTGTTCGGCGAATTCTAAAATTCTTAACGCCTGTTCTCTTTCCACAGACGGAAAGTCTTCTAAGAAATCATCTATACTATCTCCTCCTTTTAAATAATCAAAAGGATTTTTCACGGGTACTCTAGTGTTATAAAAAACAGGGTTTCCGATTTGAATTTCAGATGATACAGTTATCAAGTACTGCACATTTATTTTTTAGCATATTAAACATACAAATTTTTAATTACAATAGTTCTGATTACTTCATTAAGTTAATTTTTTTAACTACATACTTTTTACCAAATAATCAATATCTGCTTGCCTAATATAGACAAGCGGTTTATGAATTCTAAATTGTTTTGTAGAATGCTCTTTGGATATAATTACTATTCTGGTTTCTTTGTCAACACAGCCTGGGTCAGCACAATCTACTTCCAATACTTGTATGCTAGTCGCTTCATGAAGATTCATTTTAGCTTTTACCCACTCGTGTATTTTGGCGGTAATAATTATATTTTCTGGGTCATGTGGATTTTTAAACGTAGTCATGTGTCCTCTTTTTTATTATCGTAAACTATCCTCAAGGACAAGATACGAAATTCTCTACAATTATTTTATGGCAAAGCTGCAAGCAATACTAAAAGACACGTCGATTCAAGTCATTTCTTGCTTAGTCACTAGTCTCCTTGCATTATTGTTTCTGTTTTCATTCGTCATTTTAATTCCTGCTGTACGGAAACAATCTCCTTGAAGCGATAACGCAAGTTGATCCGTGAAAGCATATTTGAACCCAATTCCTAACTATCCTCCTAAGGCAGATACTATAGAACTTTTCTGCGTAAATACATTGGACAAGTGATCTTCCAACTGAACAGAAATTTCTGGCGTTGAAATTCCAATAAAGCTTTGCACTTTATTTTGCGCCATCGAACGCAAAAAAGATACCGTTAGCAATAGCCTAATTGTCACTATATAGTTTATTTATATATTATTTTCTTTTAAAAATTAAGTATTATAGAATCCAGTGTTAATTACCTTTTTGCATTCAAGGATTATAATTATTGAATCTTCACTTTAAAGCCAACATCTAAGTCCGTAGAACCTGGCGTATACGTTCCATTCTTAACATTTGGTTGATGCCTCAATTCAAGTCTTAACCAACCGTTGCTTATATTTCCTGTTACAAAATTTGACTCCAAACCTATTGGATATTGATGAGGATTGGTGTCGTGGTCAGTAATTGTTAGCGTCAGATTTAAAGGGCTAGAAACTACAGGTAACATCGTCAATGAATTGACAGGAATAGGAAGTGGCAACAAATCCCCCGAATTATATGGAATCACAAATGCACTTGTAGTAGGCAATGGCTGATAAAAAAACAAATGATAATTTCCTCTTTCTTTGATTTCATCAGAAACATTAACCACTGGATTTTGCGTTTTATCCAATACAATAATCTGAGCCTTGTAGGTCGTGTTCGCCATGATAGCAAGATGTGCTTTACTAGTGTCTACTGGCAAAGGATTCCCATTGTTGTCCAACAGCTGTTCCCATGTAGCGGTATCTTTATCAAAAGGAATATTGACATTGGTGAGTATCAATTTAACAGTGGTTAACACTTCATTGGAAATAGTAGGTGCTACTGTCTGCTCTTTTTTATTACAGGAAAATAGTGACATTCCTATACTAAAAATAAATAAAATTAGTTTGTTCATTTTTTTCATAAGTGTTCCGTTTTTATTGTTGTTCATTATTCTTTTTAAAAATTTCAAAAGGTATTTTTAATCGCAGTGTAAAATTTCTTCCAGGCTCATCGTTGAAGTATCTAAAACGATCCATATAATCTCGATAAGCGACATTAAGTATATTTGTTGCACTCATGCTAATACTTATATGTTGTTGCTTCACAAGTATTGAAAACCATAAGTCAGCGTTGAGGAGCGTATATCCAGCAGGTGGTGGAGCATAATCGCTATTCGCAGGCACTCTCGTTTGCTTTGCAACAAACAAGGTGCTTATGCTTACGTAAGCCTGTTTTAACTTTCCCTTATCGCCCAGCGCATATTTTAGTATATTTTCAAGACGGTTAGCAGGGACTAATATCATGTAGTCGAGAATCGTAGTATTGCGTGCGAAAAGCAACGACAACTTAGAAGTGATGCTAAACGAATTACTAATTTTACAAGTCGCAGAAAAATCAACACCCCTAAATATCGTATTGACTTGCGTATAGGTATAGGCAGGATAAGCTCCTCTTATGGTATGAATGAAAGTAAGATCTGGTTTTAAATAGATATATCCATTTATGCTATTATTATAAAAGCCAATTTCTCCACTTATTTTTTTCCCTTGATAATTTATTGAGGTACTAAAATTATAAGCCCGTTCAGATTTTAAATTTGCATTTCCAATCTCATAAGAAACTGCACTCTGGTGTACGCCATTTGACAAAAGTTCATTTACAGTAGGGGCACGCCACGCTGTACCAGCGTTTATGCTCCAAGAAATAATTTCTGTCAGATGGTATAGAGCTCCTACTGTTTCAGTAAAATTTTTAAATTGAAACGTAGGTGTTATCTCCTTAGCAGTAGTATTGTCGAGCATATAAGCTCTTAACCAACGATAATCATATCGAATACCAGCCTCTATTGTTAGTCTGTTCTTAGTCCATTTTTCTATCATAAATATACCCGCGCCATAATTTCTAAAATTCGGAATGAGCATCTGATACTTGCGCACGTTTCCTTGCGAGATGCCATTAAATCCTACGGTACCAGAAATATTTTTTTTAATTTTATGTTTGTAAGTCAAATCAAAAGAATGTGTGACAAGACTGAGATAAAGTTCTGGATTCGTTTGCCCTGTGAGCGGCAAATAATCATATTCGGAACGTACGTTATGTTGTCGCGCGAATTGTAATTCTATTCTATTGTCATTTTTTAATTTTAAAAATACACCACCCTTGAAAAATTCATGTTTTACTTGTTGGTAAGGTCTGTCGATTTTATAACTAAAATAAGAAGACGTAATCGGTCTCGGCCTATTGATTGCGGCAATCAGATCAGGAAGCGTTTCTGCATGTGTACCAGAAAATATTCCTAACTTGGTATTGAATTCGCTGTAGTATAATTCTACACCATAATTCTTTTTTACATAGGATACTGTTTCCGAAAAATCAATTTCCTTAAACCCTGTGTTCTCTAAATAATAATGTGGTGTTTCTGAATTTCCAGCCCTTCGAAATGTGCCTTGTGTACGCCAACTTAAACCCGTCATTTTTTTTCCGAAAGCACCTTGTAAAATTCCTGAATTCACACCCATTTTGCTGTTGCTAGCACCAATCAGATTTACTTCCCCACCAACTCCGACTGCTGTTGGCAGCGGTGCCTGCTCTACCAGTATCACACCGCCTATAGCATCTGAACCATAACGAATACTCGCTGGACCTTTTATCACCGATAACTTTGTAGCTATAAACGGATCAATCTCTGGCGCATGTTCGGAACCCCATTGTTGTCCCTCTTGTCTTACACCGTTATTTATTATTAAAATTCTATTGCTATGCAACCCATGAATGACAGGCTTGAAAATAGAAGGGCCCGATTGTAGTGTATACACTCCAGGAATATTTTTTAATGCTTCACCTAAGCTCGCGCCTCTGGTTCTGTCAAGTTCTTTTCCTATTATTTCTGTTTGAGGTAGCGAAACAATTTCTCTCTTCTCTTCTTTTTTCCCAATAACAATAACTTCCTGAAATTCTACAATCGCTGGTTGTGGAATAGGATCATTAGAAGGTACGCTGTCTTTCTGCGAAAAGGCAACCAGAGGGAGGAGTAAGAGTGCACATACAAAAAATACACTACGAAGGTTATTTAGAAAAACTCTTGCTATAAGAAGTGAATAAAACATAAAATAAAAATTACTGGTTTTAAATTATTTAGAGAATACTATCCGCTTGTAGAATTTATTACTAAAGAGGTTCCTCCTGAATGACTAATTATGATTGTCGGGATAGTATTGAATATATTTTCGACACCTTGTCTGTTAACAAGCCGCAGAAATACATGAACACTTTAACAATTGAACAACTAACGAAAGCTTTACGAAAGCTCTATTGTTAGGATATAGAAAGCATAGAGGGAGGGCCTCTGCTCTTTTTTAAAAATAAAAATTGTAACGATTCTGAAAATAGAAATTTATAAAATGATTTTTCAAAAACTAAAAAGAAAATAAA
>JAYTHK010000074.1:0-6244 GCA_043732665.1 Cytophagales bacterium
TGATATTTTAACTAAAACATAGAGACATGAATAGTAAAATAATCTTTTCACTCTTAGCTTTTGTTTCTTCGCTGATAATATTCAGTGGTTGCAAAAAGAAAGAGACTGTATTGGGTAACCAGTATGTGGCAGCGCCTTCTACTTTTAGCGTTTTAGGAGATGGTAATGGAGTGCAGTTGAAAGCATACAATGTCGTTAAAATAAATGGCATTCATCTTCCTACACCCATGTATCATGCAGATCCAGCGCATCCGATGAAAGTATATCTCACAAGTTTCTATCAGTACTACCAAGCTACCTTTAGCGATAAAGTTAGTTGGACATTAACGCTTACATCTAAGAAAGCTCATGCGGTAAAAGCGTTTCATGGATTAGGAACTTTTATAGACTCTACGAATACTAAATGGGATGGTGGCTCAGACAACGATTACTTTTTCGGATATTCATCCGATAAAGATACAGTAGAAGTAAAACTCACCTTTGTCGGAAGCGATATCGTTGTTACGGATCTTGTTCAATTATCAGGTCAAAAAAATTATCATCAACAAACAATCAACGGCGTCTACCATTATTTAATAGACGACTTTGATGGTGGAAATACACTTTGTCCCTTTAGTGCTTTTTATCCCGATTTTGGAGATGCTGGCGGTGGAAATACAGGAAGTAATGCTTATTACCCAATAAAGAATCAAGGCAATTACAGTTATAGAATGTATGGAAAAGACGTGAATAATAATACCTATTTGGGAAGTTGTAATACACCTACTCTAAATGATATTCCAGGAAGTACATTTACTGTAACAGATCCAAATGATTTATATATAAATTTGTATATATATGGATTTGGAAGAGCTAATTCTAATGTTAGTGTTATCGCTTACGAAAACGATGCTGACCCAGGTCAACCACTAGCGGCTGGAACAGCTTTCAATCAATTTATTAACGATAAATATATTTATTATATTCCTGTTACTTGGACAGGTTGGAAATTGGTAAGCTTCCGATACAATGGCTTTTTAGTGCCTAATACAGGCGGTAGATTGGGTAATAATACGCTAAACCCAGATAGATTATGTGGCTTGGCTTTGGAAATGGATTCCTATCCTATACAGGGATATGAAGTGGAAGCGCTGGTAGACATGGTAGTAGTCACAGAAAACGGGTTCTTCCAGAAGTAATTATTAAACGATAAAAAAACAGAAAATGAAAAAGTACACGCACTATAGTTTCTATATCCTATTGTTTATAATGATAGGGGCAATAAATTCTTGCAAGAATAAAAATTTTACGGAGCATGTAGGTCCTTCTATTTGTGCTTCAGACAATTTTCAATATTTAATACAACCTTCTATAGACAGCGTTTCTCCTGACGGTGTATTTCATCCTATTAATGTTAAATATTTGAACAAAGGGTCTGTAACCTTTTATGCAAAATTTAACGAAGATGTTCCTTGGACGATATTAATAACGGGAGCTAATTCTAAATCATTTAAAAAAATAACTGGGTACGGTAGCATTGTTAATGTAAATTGGGCAGGCAATCCCGATACTTCTGTGTTTTTCGTTGCGGAACTATGTAAGGTTTCATTTCAGGTAGCATGCAAAGATGCAATTATTCAATATTTTACGATAGGTAAGGTAAATGGTTTTTCTAACTTTAACTATTTAGTGTATGATGGTGATGGGAATGGGGTGACTAATCTTTCGACTGGTTATTATGGAACCTATGCAACTCAAGTAACAACTCCAGGATTGAATTCTCCTCAAGGAGGAAATTGTTTTTGTACACATGGTCTTTCGGCAACTCCGCAGTGGTTTTTCGGAGGGTATGATATGGCAGTCACTCCAGGAAATAGTATAAGTTCAGACCCTACCCAAGTCTATTTTAATTGTTTTGTGAATGTACAAGGAAGTATATTTACAATCCCATCGTTGACGTTGGCAGAAGGCTCGGCTAAAAGAGGTAAAAATTTATTGGTATATGGAAATGGATGGCATTATATAAGCATTAAATTATCCGATTTGGGAGTGATAAATCCAAGAAATATAACATTAGTGACTTTTGGGCTAGGAGGCTTCCCTAATCAATATACGCATGGAGATATGTGTATCGATTTTGTAACGTTTACTAACGACGCTCCTTTCTTTGCTAATGCACAGTAGGGATCGTTGGTTTGTCTGAATAGAAAAAAAGGTATTGGAACCAGAGTTTCCAATACCTTTTTTCGTTTTAGGGAATGATAATGATTTTTACAACACCTTAAACTCAATCCTACGGTTCTTCGCTCTATTTCCTTCACTAGTATTCTGTGCTACTGGTTTTGTTTCTCCATACCCTTTATACTTTAATTTTGTAACGGTAACTCCCGCGTTGATTAAATAATCGTACACTGATTTTGCTCTCTTTTGTGAAAGTTCCAAATTGGCTGCATCCGAACCCACATCATCAGTATGGCCACCCAATTCAATAGATACAGATGTATTAAGAGTAAGAAAGGTGACGATACTTTCAAGTTCAGTAGTTGATTTATCTTCTAACTCGTAGGAATTATTAGCAAAGAAAATATTGTTCAGTACTATAGAGGCTCCTGATTTTATTGGGGTAAGATAAATATCGAGGGCTAGAGGATTGAAGTCTGAAGGGCTTTTATAATCGAAAAAGCTACTTGAAAACAGATAACCTTCTTTACTTACTTTGAGCGCATATTCACTGCCTTCAGAAAGTACCAACATATATTCACCCGTTATTAAATCCGAGCTCACTTGTTGTTTTACCTGATTGGTATTGATGTCTATTAATTCAATTTTTGCAGATAGTTTAGCTTTAGTCACCGCATTGTATACGGTTCCTTTTGAGTAAGTGCTTTTATATTCTTCCTGAATTTCTTTGGGAATGTCAAACTCATACATTACAGAAGGTGGATTTTGCATTATTTTTTTATCGTACACATAATAATATCCTTTGGTCCCATCTACCGTAATAAAAAGAGTTCCTTCGTTGTCAGAGGTATTTATTGGATAACCGATATTCTTAGGTACAGACCATTCATTTCCTTTTTTCTTAGTATAAAAAATATCATAACCGCCCATGCCAGGTAAATTATTGGAAGAGTAGTAAAGCGTATTGCCATTTGCATGAATAAAAGGAGCTACTTCATCTCCTTTTGTATTAATATCAGGGCCCATATTTTGAGCTTTAGACCAAGACCCATTTGGCGTCAGGCGAGAATGCCAAATATCCATTCTTCCTTGTCCTCCAGGGCGTTCAGAGGAAAAATAAAGCGTACGTCCATCAGCAGAGATAGAAGGTTCTGAATCCCAAGAAGAAGAATTTATTTCACGTCCCATGTTTAAGGGTTCGCTCCAAGCATCGCCTTCTTTATAGGAAACATAAATATCGCATCCACCTACCGCATCTGGGGTATTGCACGCCGCATAAACAAGCGAACGTCCATCTGCCGACATGGAAGGTGCTCCTTCATCCATTGGGGTGTTGATCTTGTCGGAAATGGAAACAGGTATAGACCAAGCTCCATTTTCTTTTTTTGAAATCATAATGTCTCCTTTCGCAGCTCTTTCGGAAGTTCTGATTACGTAATAAATCATTGTTTGCTGGTCGGCAGTCAGAATCGGATATGCCTGTACGAAGAAATTATTAATAGGAGATTTCATTCGGATGGGTTTAAAATCCAAAGGATGTTTTTTTGCTTCTATGGCGAAATCACAATTATTTTTTCCTCGGTTGGATTGCTCCAAGAGTGCACGATCTTCTGGTTTTACATTCAAAACCATTTGATAATATTTTTTCGAGTCTTCGTACTGACCTTCCGTGAAACTATAGTCTGCCAGAACATAGTAAGCACCAGCCATCGGCTTATAATCTGGTTTTATTTCAGCTGCTTTTTTAAAAGCATTTCTAGCTTTTTCTTTTTCTCCAAATAATTTATGGATTCCTCCTAATTTTAAATAGGCTTCAAAAAAATTAGGATCTTTATCGATAGCAGAATATAACTCTTTTTTAGCTTCGTCAAATTTGCGCTGTTGTACCCAGTTGTCAGCAAGTTGATAATGCTGAATAGCTTTTTTATTCGTAGAACTTAAATTTTGTGAAAACAAACTTCCAGTAAGAAGAAAGCTAAATAGTAATAAAGAAAAAAACGTGTGAATCATAAAGGTTGCGCATGTAATAATTCATGTAAAGTACAATTTTACTTTATAAAAGGAAAATTTTATAAAGTTCTATTTATGGAATATTCATGTATTTATGCACCTGTAAGGATACTTCCCATTTAGGATTATTCTTTACATACTCCACAATCAAAGGAAGCATTTCCTGCTGCTTAGACCATTCGGGTTGTAGAAAAAAATGTTGGTTGTAGTTGTTATTAGTTGGTTGTTGTGTGATAATCCGATCGTAATGTTTTTCGGCAAATTCAAAATCTGATTTGTTGTAAACAATGGCTTTCAATTCATTTACGAAAGGATAAATATTCTCTATGGGTTCTTTAAATTTTTTTGGAGAAAGACATACCCAATCCCAGGAGCCCGTAAGCGTGTATGCCCCCGAGGTTTCTATATGTGTACGAAATCCTTCTTTTTTTAATGCTTCAGTGAGGGCCTCTAGATTGTGCATCACAGGTTCTCCTCCCGTAATTACAGCGATGCGTGCAGGATATTTTGCTGCTTCTTGTACTATTTTTTCTACAGAAATAGACGGATGTTTTGCAACATCCCAGGAGTCTTTTACATCGCACCAATGACAACCTACATCACAGCCTCCTAAGCGAATAAAATACGCCGCATGTCCTTGATAGAAACCTTCCCCTTGAATGGTATAAAAGGCTTCCATTACAGGATAATTTATCGCGTTAAGTTCTGTTGTTTGCAAAATAGTAATTCTTAATAAATCGTTATCCGTAAATTTCTTTTTTTGAAGCCTTCAATGTATTCGTCAACAAAGAACAAATGGTCATAAGTCCTACACCTCCCGGAACGGGCGTGATATAGCTGGATAGAGGTGCTACTTCGTCAAATTTTACATCACCAATTAAACGAAATCCTAACTTTTTGGTAGCGTCTGCGATGCGGTGAATACCGACATCAATAACTACAGCTCCTTCTTTTACCATGTCTGAAGTTACAAATTCTGGCTTCCCTATGGCTACAATCAGAATGTCTGCTTGTTTGGTTATTTCTTTTAGATTAGAAGTTTTACTATGACAAATAGTAACAGTAGAATTTCCTGGATAAGCATTTTTAGACATCAATATACTCATTGGCGAACCAACAATATTACTTCTTCCAAGCACGACACAATGTTTGCCTTCTGTAGGGATTTTATAACGTTCAAGTATTTCTAATACGCCATTTGGAGTAGCAGAAATATAAGAGGGTAAGCCAAGCGCCATGCGTCCTACGTTAGAAGGATGAAAGCCGTCTACATCTTTTTCAGGAAGTATTGTACTCGTTATTTTGTCTGCCGATAAATGTTTGGGAAGAGGTAATTGCACAATCAATCCATCGATATCAGGATTATTGTTGATGGCGATTACATGATCAAGTAACTCTTTTTCTGTGGCAGTTTCTGGAAGTTTTACGTGGGTGGATTTGAAACCAACGCGTTCGCAGGATTTTACTTTATTGTTTACGTACGTTTCGCTTGCTCCGTCGCTTCCTACAATAATTGCTGCAAGGTGTGGAGTTTTTCCGCCTTTGGCTCTAATGATTTTCACCTCTTCTGCAATTTCATTTAAAATTTCTTCAGATAGTTTTTTGCCGTCTAACAGTATCATAAGTAATAATTATTTGAACACGCAAGTTAGTATTTATTTTTTATTAATCTCAATGACCATCAACACCACACCATTCTCTGCATCAGACTCGTCAATACTGATCGTTTCTTCGTCTTTAAATTTAACATCTGTTAGTAGCTTGTCTTTTAACGCAGCCTTTAGCATGGATTCATAATTGTCATTAGTACTAGTATTGACTTGAGTATTTATGTTTTGAAAATCTAATTGTTTCTTAGAAACGACTATCGCCATAAAATCTTTATTTCCTTTATCATCCAATTTCATAGAATAGTCTTTAGGGAAAAGCCTGGTCCCTTTGATACCGCAAAAAGCAGAATGTTTTGGGGTATAAGGAAATAATACATAACTAGAATTATCGGTATCTTGTCCGAATACGTAAGTATAACATTCAGTACTGTTTGTTACTTCAATTTTAAATTTTGTTCCTATTG
>JAYTHK010000075.1:0-1788 GCA_043732665.1 Cytophagales bacterium
TTGTAATTGAATTGACTTAAGAAAAGGGTACGCAGCTAACAAATATGTATTTATATGAACAAGTTAAAGTACTTAAGAACTCCATTTTTAATACTCCATATTTTATGTTATTTATTATGCAAAGACAGAGAAAAAATTAAGGCTGATCTTGTCTGTTTTACGAAAGCCTATGGCTACAATGATAAGTACACAGGAGTAAAGAGGTTAGTACGTATTTTATTGTTCTGTAAAGAGTATAGAAATATATTTTATTCTCGGGTTTCAACAGTTCAAAAAAAATGGCATATTGGTTTTCTGATGGAAATCTTATTGCCTTCTTATCAATTCTTATCAATAGGAACTAATTCTGATAAAATAGGAAAGGGTTTATTCGTAGAGCATGGAAATTCTACCATCATTCATGCAAATTCCATTGGAGACAATTGTTGGGTAAATCAAAACGTAACCATAGGAGATAGTGGCAAAGGAATTCCTGATATTGGAAATAACGTACGGATAGGAACTGGTGCTGTAGTTCTTGGACCTATTAAAATTGGAGACAATGTAATTATTGGAGCCAATGCAACTGTTGTGAAAGATGTACCGCCAAATTGTACCGTTGTTCCTTCGCCGAGTTATATTATTAAAAAAGACGGTGAACGGGTATTCATAAAACTTTAATTAAAAAATCTAATAACTACCTGTTAATATTTTATTCTAATTTTTGATTTCGAGATAATGAATTCACTTCTTGTACTTATACTTAAAACATTCAGAAAGGCAGTAATTAAAATTTTCGGTTATAAGGTTGTTCGTAGATCTTTGAGTGATAACAATCCAGAAACAGCTAGTTTAATTATTTACAATGTTTTGATTGCAAATAATGCATGCATGATTGCCCGATTAGGAAGTACTGAACTCAGTTGTTTGAAAAATTATTTGGGTGTTATAAATAACAAGGGCAAATACTGGTCTTATGTAAAAGGTGTTGCATCCCCTTGGTGGTGGGATCAAAAAGTCATTAACCAGATGAAGCAATGGAGTGGATTTTTTCCGGCAGAACAGCGTAAAATTGAACAATTCTGTAAGTTGATGCTGCAGGATATTCCAGAGGTAGATATTCTGGCATCCTGGCTCACGGATGAATATTTATTTGAAAAAGAGTTGGAGCATAGTTATAAAATTGAATTTGAATTATTGAATCCCTATTTTTCACAGATACCTTGGACGAGGGCTTTAGAGGGTAAAAAAGTTTTAGTGGTACACCCATTTGCACATACTATTCAACAACAGTATAAAAAAAGAGAACTATTATTTAAAAACAATCTGTTACCAGTATTTGAGTTAAAAACGATAAAAGCGGTTCAGAGTATCGCAGGTATTGCTACACCATTTTCAGATTGGTTTGCTGCACTTGATTTTATGAAAGATGAAATAGACAATCAGGATTATGATATTTGTTTAATTGGATGCGGAGCTTATGGTTTTCCATTGGCAGCCCATGTAAAAAGATCTGGCAAAAAAGCAGTTCAACTAGGCGGGAGTCTTCAGCTTCTTTTTGGTATCAGGGGTAAAAGATGGGAAGACCCACTTTATAACTCGAAATATAATTATGCCGCTTTAATTAATGAAAATTGGGTGAAGCCAAGTGAAGAAGAAAAGCCGACAGGTGCTGATATTGTTGAAGGCGCTTGCTATTGGTAAATTATTTAATCTGTAATAAGATAGAACATTATGCATATAATAATTTTAGCTCCGTCAGATAGGTCTTTTATTACTAAATTCCTTCCTGCCTATGACCTAAATAAA
>JAYTHK010000076.1:0-1784 GCA_043732665.1 Cytophagales bacterium
CCAAACTCTATTTCTGGAAACCGATTTATAAGCGTCGAAAATAAATAGGTAATATTATCTGGAGCTGAGACACCTATAGTATCTGAAGGACAAATAATCTTCACTCCTAAAACAGCTAGTTTGCTTACAAATTCTTCCAGATAAGCAACATCGTAAGGGTCGTTATATGGATTACCAAAACCCATGGAAAGATAGACTACCAAAATTTTATTGCGCTTCACAGCCAACGATTGAATTTCTTTTAGCTGTTCGAAAGCTTCGGAAATTGTTTTATTAGTATTACGCTGCTGAAAAGTTTCCGAAAGAGACAAAGGAAAACCTAAATAACTAATTTGTTCGTATTGGCAGGCCTCTTCCGCACCTCTCAAATTCGCAATAATGACTAATAGTTTTGTAGAAGAAGCCGATAAATCTAGTCCTTCCAATACCTCAGCAGTGTCTTTCATTTGAGGAATTGCTTTTGGAGAAACGAAACTACCAGAATCCAAGGTATCAAAACCTATTTGAAGTAACGCATTAAGGTACTTGACTTTTAGAGCTGTAGGAATGAAATCCTGAATACCTTGCATAGCATCGCGAGGGCATTCTACTAGTTTAGTTGATAGTCCTGAGTTGATAGTCCTGAGCAGTGCGTCCTGAGTAGTGAGTGTCATATTATTTTCTATCTTTTTATTTTTTGCTCAATACTCAGGACTATTAACTCATTACTAAATTAAAATACCTCACTTGCAATTGCCTTAATCGCATCAGATTTACTCATTGAATAGTAATGAAGTACTGGCACGCCATTTTTCTTAAGCTCTTTAGACTGTGCAATACACCATTCGATTCCTATTTTCTTCACATCTTCGTTGTTTTTACATTTTTCAACGGCATCTGCCAAGTCTTCTGGAATATCTATATGGAAAATACTTGGTAAAATCGTTAGCTGTTTTTTTGTAGCAAGTGGTTTTATTCCAGGAATAATCGGAACAGTAATACCTTCTTCCCTACATAATTTTTCAAACTCAAAGAATTTTTCATTATTGAAAAACATTTGAGTTACAATGTATTCAGCTCCAAGTTCAATCTTTTTCTTTAAGTACTTTATATCCGTTTTCATATTGGGGGCTTCAAAATGTTTTTCAGGATAACCCGCTATTCCAATACAAAAATTAGAGGGTGCTGCGTGTTCTACATCGTCAAACAAATAACATCCTCTGTTGAGATCCGTAATTTGTTTAATCAAATCGGTAGCGAAATTATTACCATCTTTTTCAGGTATAAAGACTCCTTCCGTTTTAATTGCATCTCCTCGAAGCGCCAATACATTGTCTATACCAAGGAAATTCAAATCAATTAACGCATTTTCCGTCTCTTCTTTACTAAATCCACCACAGATAATATGAGGTACAGCATCTACATGAAATCGATTCATGATAGCGGCACAGATTCCCACAGTACCAGGCCTTTTCTTAGTGGCTACTTTTTCCAATAAGCCATTTTCACGCTTCTTATAAACGTATTCTTCTCTGTGGTACGTAACATCAATAAAGGGAGGTTTAAATTCCATCAAAGGTTCAATGGCTGAAAAAATTGAATTAATGTCTTGTCCTTTCAACGGCGGCAATATCTCTAATGAAAATAATGTTTGCTTTGCGTTTCTGATATGGTCTACTACTTTCATTTGTTTGTTTTATTGAACAACAAAAATACTTATTTTTTTAACTATTAAAATCTTGTCTGCTTTATTATTGATAAAAAAAAAGATGAATAAATATTAATTTTCTTAGTAGGCAAAAAAA
>JAYTHK010000077.1:0-1780 GCA_043732665.1 Cytophagales bacterium
ATTAACTGTCGTTGATCGATATATTTTTTCAAACACATTTTTTTGCTTCACAATACCGTTGAATTGCTTCAACAATTGCGCACCCTCCGATTTTTGAAAATCTTTATAAATATCAGCTTGTACATTATCCATACGAATGACATTAAATAAATTTGAAAAAATGGTATCATTTGCGAGCGTTTCCTTCATTAAATGTATCGCACTCGTATCGCCCTTCATAAATGTTTTGTGTGTATCGCCCAATCCTTGCGCTTTTGCCCAATTTTCCATCAGTACAAAAAATAATATTACCAAAATGTATAGCTTGGACATCAGCAAACATTTACCTAACTTTAAAAAATTCTGATTATACGTTATTTCTTTTTCAGAACTTCTACATCTTTTTGTAGCTGTTCAATGACGGCTTGCTGTTCTTTTACTGCCTGTAATAGAATTGAAATTATCTCATTGTAATTTACCGTTTTTAAGAAAACAGGATTTCCCTCAGTAATTGTACTTTGAGTAACTATTCTATTCTTAGTGCGAGTTATTGATTTTCCATTCGCATCGATTGTAGTCTCTACGTCAGGTACTATTGTGTTGGCTCTTGTTATTGTATTATCTCCTGGGCTTCTCACAGTTTTAACCAGTTCTGGTAAAATTGTTTCAACATCTTGAGCGATTAGCCCATAATGTTTTGTTTGTCCATCACCACCTCTCTCAGAAATCAGATCATATTTTTTGGGTGATAATTTCTTTATTGTTTCAATACCTCCACTTAAATCTACAATATTTTCTTTTAATTTAGAATCCGAAGTATTTACAAATGTGCCATTTACAACTACATTACCATCAAAATAACCAGCATAACCTTTCGCAGCACTACTATTAATAATTGGAGTAACTTTTTAGTAAACACCATATCTTGTTCCGTTTGTAGAATCACCATTAATCGAAGTATAAACACCATAAGAAGTACCTGTGAAATTAGCACCTATCACTATAGAATTGTACAAACCAGCAGTTTTTGTATTACTATTTAGAACAAAATCATTATAGAGACCATACATATCTGTTCCTAAAGAAAGCAAATGTCCCGGATCTATTTGATCAAAATGATTAGCGTACCCTTTAATTTCTTTGCACGACATATTAAAAAAATCATTCGAAACTCCATAAGTTTTATTCCAGTTTCCTGTAAAAACATTGACTAAACCATTTGTAAATGTTAAGTCTGCATCTGGACCTGTTAAAAATGGAAATTGGCGAATTTCAGAAATGTTATTAAAAAGCGCATTATTAAAAGCTCCTTGCCTGCATTGAACTTCGTTTTTTAAACCCACCCTGCTCGTACCCCTCAATGGCGAAGGAAGGTCGAAGCCTTGAGTGTTTAATAAATTGTAAAGCCCATAGGTAAAATCAACATTCAATTTAGTAGGTGAAACACTTGAGTTCAACCTCAATCCAAAATTGTAATTTGATGCAACGACAGTAAATTTAGTCGTATCAATAATACCCCCAGTAGTTGTTCCAGTTGTATCACCAACTACAACATTTAGAGCAGGTCCAGTTTTTACATAGACTTGCGCAAAAAGGGTATTAGAAAAAATGGCTAGAACAAAAGCAAAGAGCAATTTTTTTGTAAGAATCATTAAATTCATAAAATTAAATTTATTAGATGTGAAATGATGACAACTGAGACGTGAGACTGACTTGCGTAGTAAAGTAAATTTTGGGTACATAGCTTAATTTTGTTTTAATAGTGGGTAAAACTTCACATTGCCAATAGTTATGTTAGCAG
>JAYTHK010000078.1:0-1778 GCA_043732665.1 Cytophagales bacterium
GCAACAAACAATGCTTCAACATTGTGGGTCGAAAATGAAAAATAGGTTTGCAATTCTTGATGTTTATAATGGCAATGTTAGTAGAACTTACGATAAGCAAGATGTGATAACTTGTTTTAGAGAAGGAGTGGGCAATGCTAATCTTGCCTATGGTGCTGCATATTATCCTTATTTGAATGCCTCTATTGTTCAAAATGAAGAAATTGATTTTAGGAATATTTCAAATAGAGACGAATTGGAAAAGCTTTTAATTATCGAAGCAGACGCGATTGTAGATAAGAAAAAATCGGAGGATATTAAAACCGAAGTAAGAAAACTTAGTCAACCCAATAGTGCAGTAGAAAGTTTAAATCAGACATTAAAAATAATAAGTCCTGCTTTTAAAAATGCGTTAGCTAAAATAAAAATACTCATGAATGTATTGCCTCCAAGCGCAGAGATGGCTGGTATATATACCTCAATTGATGCGGAAAGAGGTGTATGGAAAGCACCCGCAAATACAAGTATATTATCTATAATAGGCCCGACTGTAAAAATCACGCACGAAGATCAAGAAGATCTTAACCTTACCGTGACAGGTAAATCGGTTAATGCTATTCGATCTTTTATTGGCGAAGGCACAATCGTATGGGGTGCAAGAACATTAGATGGCAATAGTCAGGACTGGAGGTATATTAACGTAAGAAGAACACTTATTTTTATAGAACAATCCATTAAATATTCGGCAAAACCATATATCTACGAAGCGAATGCTGCAAGTACGTGGATCCTTATAAAAAGCATGATTTCTTCTTTTCTTAACGATTTATGGAAAGTAGGTGGTTTGGTAGGAAACAATCCCGAAGATGCTTATTCCGTTGAAGTAGGCCTTGGCTCTACAATGACACCAAGCGATGTACTGGAAGGGATTATGCGAATTTCCGTAAAAGTTGCCATCTCAAGACCCGCTGAATTTATTGTAATTACATTCCAACAAAAAATGCAGGAGTCTCAATAAACGTATACATTTTTTAATAATATACGTTTAGTAGACGAAATTTTTAAATACACCTTCTTAATTTTTAAAATTATGGCAGAAATACAATGGCCGATTCCTAAATTTCACTTTAGAGTAGAATGGGCAGGAAATAATGTAGGATTCCAAGAAGTAACAGGGCTGAGCCTAGAAACTCAGTTTATTGAATACCGAGCAGGCAATGACAATACATTCATTACTCAGAAAATTCCTGGGCTGAAAAAAAATTCAAACATTACGCTTAAAAAAGGATTGTTTCATCACGACAATGCTTTTTGGGATTGGTTTCAAGATGTACAAACAAATCCAGAAAGAAGAGAAACAGTTACCATCTCATTACTTGATGAGGAAGGAAATCCAGTTTTTGTCTGGACAATTGTAAATGCGTTTCCTGTAAAAGTAAGCGCTCCAGATCTTAAATCAGATGCTAATGAAATAGCAGTAGAAACAATTGAGTTGGCTCATGAAGGCATAACCCAAGAAGCCCAATAAGAAAATAGCTAATTTATATCAATGTCAACTAAACTTTATTATCCTCCTGTTGGATTTCATTTCGATGTGCGCATACTTGGAAAAAGTGATGCCAAGGAAATTGTCTATGGTAAAATTGGCCTATCTCCTAATATTGATGGGAAGTTTTCAGAAGTGTCTGGTATTTCTTATGAATTACAACATGAGGCCTACTACGAAGGTGGTGAAAATAGATTTGCGTACCATCTTCCTAAAGCGGTACAATATTCTCCTTTAATTTTAAAGAGAGGAC
>JAYTHK010000079.1:0-17763 GCA_043732665.1 Cytophagales bacterium
AGATTTATATAATGGACTTGATGGATATGATGTTTTTCAATATTTTGGCAGTCAACCCAATATATTTCATGACTATGACCATGTTGTAGTAGCTAAAGATTTAGAGAATAAGGCCATAGGATTAATTGGTTCAAAATGGTTTGAGTCAAGTGAAATTAAATTTATATATATATGGACTGCGATAGTTGTTAATGAATATCAAAAAACTAATTTGATACATGAAATGACAATGCATATGCTAACAGAGGCATTTCTTAAAAAAGGATTTACTAATTTTATTGTTACTAAAACGTATAATCCTACTGTTTATAAGCTGTTTTTTACTTACAGTAAAATGTTTCAACATGCTGGAATATATCCTGACATACTTCAGGATATTGCAGCTGATTCAATTCGTAATATTGTTGATAAGGTCGCTGCTCTTGTTTTCCCTAAATTAAAGTTTGATAAAAAAACGGGTCGAGTAATTGGCGGACAATCTGTTCTTGCACCAAATTTTTTTCCTAATCTGCCATATTGTAATAATATTGATATATATAATTATTTTAAATCAAATCTAACTCCTGACGATCAGATATTGACAATTTTATATATTCCAGACGCTGAAAAGCAAACATACGTAACTAAATTCTTAAAATTACAAGACTAATGTATTCAATAAAATTTGAACAAACGAAAAATTCTCAGATCAATAACGTAGACTTTAATTCTCTTAAATTTGGAGAAAATAAGGCGGATCATATGTAGATATTTAAGGACACATTCTGGTAAGAGTTATTTAAAACCTGATTATTGAATTTATTATCAGCAAGATAAGCGTTATTGATAATTACGCTTGAATAACTGGTGCCCAACATTCCATTTAATGTGAATGTTGGGTAATAAAGACTTCTGGCAAGTTTGAGATCCTTATGTGCGATGGCAGTTTGCGAAACTGACTCACGATAAGCAGGTGTATTTATGGTAATATCATCAAGTTGATTATCGGAATAACCTATTGAGTCGATCATTACGGTCAGATTGTTAGAAGTACTTATTTGGATAACTGACTGCAATGGTAATGCCATCAGGTTTTTAAGCTTTAATAATGCAACCTCTTTTCTGTATAATATATCTTCAACATTCTGGTTCGATCTCCCAATTTCTACTTCAATTTCCCATACTATTGCCTGTGTTTTGCGCCCCTTATTAACAAGTAATTGTGCTATTTCCTTTTGCTGTTTCAGCGACTCAATCTTTCCATTCCAAAGAGCATGCAAATCGATAAACATTTGAATATCTGAATACTGAATAAGGATATCCTTACTTACGTCCATCTTAGTGTTTTCAAGTTTTATTTTTTGCAGATCGCTTAAAATTTTATTTTTGGCAATTGTATTATCCAATTTCCCACCTTCAAAAAGCTTAAGGCTACTCTGTAGGGTATAGTTATTATAAAGAAATTTTTCTGTACTGTATTGGTAGGTAATAGGATCAAGTGCTCGCCCATTGTTTAATGATGTGTTAATATTACCATTTAAATCCGGGATTCTACTGACCTTAGAAGCTGTCAGATCATTTATGGCCCTGTCTAGAGCCAGATTATCCTGCCTGACAGCTACGTTATTTTTAAAGGCTTCCTTCAGGCATCTTTCATAAGTCCAAATGTCCTGTGCTTATACGAAATTCTACAATACATTACTATTGCACCATTTAAAAAGGAGCCTTTATCAGAAACATTTACAAATGGAAAATGGCAAGAAATAAAAGAACAAATAGATATACAACTGAAAATGTTTTAATTAAGACGCAACGCTAGTGAATTAATGACTTTAATTAATTTTGGCTCTATTCTATAGTTTGGTGGTTGACAAATAAAATAATTTGTCAACCAGAAGGAACCTCATTAATAATAAATCAATGATAACAGCAACTGCCATGATCAGATTTTTTTTCCGTTATCAAAGAGTTTTCTCCTGAATGACATTACACTTGTTTTTTATTGTTTACTGAAAAATAAAATCCATACTTGTGTCTACACTTGCGGCCTGTCAGTTGACAGGCCGTGGCAGAAAGAATTTAAATTCAAATCAAAAAAAACCAATAGCAGAAAATATTAAAGTCAAAATGACCTCACTACTTTTTGCTACTCGTTAATAATTTTCTGATAAGCTTATTTTATTCGTATTAGTTAATTAATATTTTTTTAATAACTACCGGTTGATTTTCAATGAATACTCTCACCAGATAAATACCACTTGCAAGCGCTGAAATGTTAATTTTCTTTTGGTCTTTTTCTGTCACAATTTCCTGTCCTATGTTGTCATAAATAGTCACAGTATAGCTTTCTGTTCCGGATACCGATATATATAGAACATCGTCCGCTGGGTTAGGGAAAAGATATACTTTTTTTGTGTCACTGAAATTAATTGCCACAATTACGCTATATCTATATTTTCCATCTAAGTCCATAATTTTAAGTCGATAGTAATTGGTCCCATACATTGGATTGGAGTCAGTAAATGAATAATCCAGCGTTTTATTCAATACGCCTTTTGCATTAGTAGAGCCTATTTTCGAAAAATGAATTCCATCGTCGCTTCTTTCAATTTCAAAATCCCTGACATTTATTTCACTAGCCGTTTGCCAGGAAAGTAAAGTTGTACTTCCATTTTTTTCACCTTTAAAAGAAATCAACGTAACCGGAAGTGAATTTGAACACCAAATAAATACCTGAAGAGTATCGGGCGCTACTGTAAAACTTCTTCCATCAGAAAAATTAACAGTTCTCGACGGATTTCCCGGTGGATTATAAATCACATAATGCTTGCAATCGTTTTTAATAAATACATTCGTAAGGGCATAATCTGCTGTGGTTAGATCTAAATGACCAAGACTGTCAAAACTATGCATCCAGTGGTGAATCATTTGCCAGGAAGTACCATCAAAAGCAGCGTATGGATAATTAGCGCCTGCGTAATTCTGTGGATTAGATTCTGCTTTCAACATATTTTCAATAGCTATTCCTGCTGAAGCATCAGAAGTGGCTTTGTACATACCACCCAGATCCCGCCAATCTTTACCAGGAAACATGAATGGAGTATTTGGAACAGGCGTATTAGAAAGTAAAGGCTCATCGACTGTTACTTCATTGAAATTACTGTTTACTAGATTGACGTCATATCCTAAATACATAGAAGCCCCTGTTATGGGAAGCCAGTTGATGCCATGGCAATGCCTTGGATCTCCCGGAGGAAACCAGGTTCTGTATTCTACTTTATCTCCCCATACGAGTGCCGAGGCTTGATGCGTATAGGCTGGAGGATTGGACACTCCATCTTTGTTCCACCAGTACTGCTGAATGGCGGCAATTTCATGGGTAGCGAGAAAGATCCCGAGATTTTTTAATGTAGTATTATTTGTACTAGCTCCCCACAGTGCAACGGCTGTGGCAAAGTTAATAGATTCAGTAGCGGATTCCTGGTTATTACCATCCAGGAAATTCGCATGTCCGGAAGCCCAGGAATGGCCGGCATAAGGATCAAAGAAACGTAAAAATGGATAAGTAGCATCGGTACGATCCCAGTTGTCTGCATCTTTTATTAATTGCTCTACCATGGGACCCCATTGTGCTGCCCATGTATTATCATAACGTGCCACCATCGCAGCGGCTTTTATAAAATAACCATAATGGAAATGATGATCATTCAACTGTCCTGCAGCCATATAACCAACTGGATAAGCAGCCAGTGTGTTCCATTCAGGATCATACAAAAAGAATTTATATTTTTTCACTCCAGCAGGACCTGCGGAAAACCAATTTTGAAGTTGTGATTTTACCGAGTCCATCAAGGCATGGTAGGCCGGCCAATGCCCTACCTGTCTTGCAATTGGAATTAGGTCTGCGTACCGCCCTAGTTTTTTGCCGTGCTCATAACTTTCTCCATAATAATAATTGTCCCAGAAAAAAGAAGTCTGTGTAAGCATTGTAGAAAATAAGTTGTACACATAAAGAGAATCGTACGAACCTTTCCATGGAAGATTAGGAATGAGTCCGTAATGTTTCATATCGGTAGTAAAAGTATTTCCGATCAGTCCTTTCATAATTCCACGAGGCGAGGCATAGGTATAGGAAGTGTTCACACTGGTACTATTTATATATTGATGACGGTATAAGGCTTGTATCGCCTGTTTTTCTGTGCCTTCCATTACTTCTGTTTCCAAGGTAAAAGTAGTAGTAAGATCAGCAGTTACTTCGTTAAACGACCAACTTACTTTGGAATCCTTTACAAAAGCAAAAGCGTGTTGTTGAAATACCGCTAATGTAGCGGGTGTGTTGTCTGGCAAGGCTGCTACAGAAAAGTAATTTTTCCCGGAAGGTAGTGTTAGTGTGAACGCCGGGCGGGACGCGTTTGCTGGCGTATAGGGAGAGAGCACAACTTCTGATTCATCCTGCGCTATAAAAATAGAGGGTGGATTATTGACATTCATCGCATTAATTCCGTTTACAATGGTTCCTGCCGGAAAGAAAATTCCATAATACTGATCACCGCTGCCACTTCCATCATTGATCGTAATTCCTATTGAATTTACTGTAGCGGCCCAATTGATAAGCGAACCCGTATATCGCATGTTTACATCTCCGCCAGTTTTTTTAAAATATAAAAAAGGTAAACCATGACCTGAAGTTACTTCTAATGATTTTCCAGCCTGATCATCCCAAAGCAATTTTACGGTCCAGTCTCCGTAGTCAACTACTCTTGTTCCAATAGTAGCAGGAACTAACATTCCACTGACACCTATATTTAAATGCATAATATTATTAAAACCAACGGTCTTAGTATCTGAAGATATAAAACTTGCATTCCGGCTGGATACATCTATTCCATATGCTCTTCCTTTCAATGAGAGTGGATGTGGATGATTAGCCATACCATAAGGAGCAATGTTCCAGCCCGGTTCTGAATACATCAGACCACCATAAGCGTTATAATCTGAAGGGGTCGAAATTCGATTGGTTTCAAAATCCCACATATGTGCAGACCACCAATCGTTGGTAGCAATCGGTTTATTAAAGCCAGATACTACTTTTGGATGTGCTTTTTCAAACCAGCGATTAAGACAAGGTTCCTGAAAGTGTCCTATCCTATTGAGAATTGGATCAGGGTTTTTCAAAGGGTATGGTAACCCAGGCATTGTCTTAGTATAACTTCCCGATGCTCCACCAGGATAAACAAGTTGTGCCTGCACAGGCTCTACAAATACAATTAACAGGCCTGATAAAATCAGAAATAATTTCTTTGAGTCAGTTGTTTCCATAAAACATATCTTAGTTGTGTCATTATAACGTATCTCTATCAATGCTATAATGTAATTTTAATATTAAAAAGCAAGTATTTATTGAAATTATTTGTATGTTCTAGTCTTAGCTGTGAAATTTCAAAAAAAATAATGCGGATGAAAAACAAATAAATAATTAAAAATTAGCATTCAATTAATTAATTATAAAGGAATTATATATTTTAGTCGTAAAAGGATTTTACGGATCAAACACAAAGCATTTGGGCGGGCAAAAATAAATATTTCATGGAATAATTTATTTTTTACAAAAATTAACCCTATTTTTATTATGTTAATATGACACTACTATGTTTATTTAAAAATTAGTGTGATATTTAAGAATATTTCCAGTCATAGTTTCCCGATCACAATTTATTATCCGCATATGAAAATAAAAAGCTGCATCATTCAATATATAATCTATTTTTTTTTCTGTTCTATTTTAATTAGCGCTTGTAAGCCAGAACGAATAGAAAGTGTTACAAATTCCAATATAAAAATTAAAAAAAATAAGACTATTTTTTTCCCAGACTCAATTCCTGTCACGATGGGTTGCTACTATTATCCTGAACAATGGCCACAGCAGGACTGGGACAGGGATTTGAAAAAAATGTCGGAGCTTGGATTTGAATTTACACATTATGGAGAATTTGCCTGGGCACTTCTGGAACCTGAAGAAGGAAAATATGACTTTAGCTGGTTAGACAAGGCAATCGAAACGGCTTACCAGAATAGACTGAAAGTGATACTTTGCACGCCAACTCCCACACCTCCCATTTGGCTGACACAAAAGCATCCAGAGATACTGATGCAAAACGATGAAGGAACTGTAATGCAGCATGGTTCAAGACAACAAGCTTCCTGGTCAAGTGAACTATACCAAGAGTACGTTGCGAAAATAGTAACTGAGCTTGCAAAAAGATATGGAAACGATAAAAGAATATGGGGCTGGCAGCTGGACAACGAGCCTTCTCATTATGGAATAATTTATGATTACAATGCGGAGTCACAGGAAGGGTTCAGAAAATGGCTGAAAAATAAATATATTCATATTGATAGCTTAAACAATCGTTGGGGAAATAATTTCTGGAGTCAAAGGTATTTTAACTTTGATCAAATACGTATTCCCAATCAGAAAGAGCTTGTACAGCCTTCCAATCCTCATGCACTGCTTGATTTCCAAGAATTCACAAACGACCAGCGTGGATTATTTTTAAGAGGTCAAGCCAATACTTTACATCAATATATTTCCAGTGAACAATTCATCACGACCAATTATATGATGCAGCTTCCGCATATAAATCCCTGGGTAAATCAGGAAGATTTTGATTTTGCATCTTATACGAACTATCCTATAAATTCTTATTCAGAAGTAGAAAACGGCGAACTTGGTTTTCGTCTTGGAAGTGGCAGGGATTTGGCATTCACACATGATTTTTTTCAATCGGTAAACGGAAGTACCGGAATCATGGAATTGCAACCTGGACAGGTAAACTGGGGACGATATAATACACAACCCTTGCCGGGAGCGGTAAGAGTGTGGGTGTGGCACACGTTTGCATTAGGAGCAAAGTTTATTTGCACCTATCGTTATCGTCAACCTCTTTCCGGAAACGAACAATATCATCAAGGGATTATGCAAACAGACGGAATCAGTTTATCCAGAGGAGGAGAGGAGTATGCGCAAACGATTAAAGAAATAAATGAAATAAAAAAAGTGTATCAATCTGACAGCACCCAAAAAAAGAAAGTAGGTATTTTATGGGATCAGCGAAGCATGCTTGATATGTATAATTTTCCGCACAATCAGAATTGGAATGCAACAGCTAATCTCTATCGATATTATGAAACTATAAAATTATTTTCGCTTCCAGTAGATTTTGTTACAAATGCATCTGTTCTCAATCCAAAACAATATCCCGTTCTTCTGGTACCTTCAGTGCAATTGGTAGACGATACCATGATCGACAAATGGACAAATTATGTGAAAGAAGGAGGTATCTTGATTTTAACTACCCGCACCGGACAAAAGAACAGAGATGGCCATTGGTGGAAGAGTAAAATACAGGAAAAAATAAATCCACTAATCGGTGCTTCTATTTTGTATTATGATCATTTGCCTCCTGAAAAAACTGCGCAAATAACTTACAATAAAAAATCCTACGATTGGAACAGTTGGGGAGAAATAATTAATCTTGATAAATACAGTAACAAAATAAAAGTATTGGCTACCTATACTAATCAGTTCTATAAAGGAAAAGCGGCAGTGGTTTCGAATACTCTTGGAGCTGGGAAAGTAATTTACATAGGAGTAACTACAATAGATGGATCTATGGAGAAGGAAATATTGAAAGAAGTATTTATTAATTCAACTCTTTCCATCATTGAAGTTCCGAAATATATTTACATCGAAAGACGTGGAAATTTAACGATAGCAGTAAATTATTCTTCCAATGATTTTAATCTTCCAATCGCCCGTGAACAAAGGATTTTATTGGGTGGGAAAATATTAAAACCAGGACAAGTTAGTGTTTGGAGTAAATAAATTTTTCTTTTTAAATTAAACAAACAATACATAAATGAATAAGAGGGCAGTAATTAGAAATATACTCCATATGACCACTAGTAAATTTCTTTCAAATTTAATTTCAAACTTCTCCGGAATTTTCACTCTTTTTTCCAAAGGGAAAATAGCGCCAAGTATTAGCGAAAAAAACATTAGCGATACGAACGTCATACCTAAAATATTGTAAAATGAAAAAACAGGGAAAATCCTTATATAAATAAAATATATTGGAATGTTAAGTACTAAAGTAAGTATGGCAACAAAAGATGGAACTTTCTTTGTAAACAAAGCTAATAAATATACACTTAATATACCTGGTGATATCATACCTGAAAATCTTTGTGCGTATTCAAAGCTCCCATTGAAAGTAGAGATATAAGGAGCCCACAAACATCCTGTAATAATAAATAAAAGAGTAGTGATTTTAGAAACGCGTAAGATAATTTCTTCGGAAGCATTTTTGTTTATATATCGTAAGTATATATCATTTATAAATATATCAGAAGAGGCTGTCAACATTGAATTGAGTGTTGTAATAATAGCAGCAGCAATCGTACAAAATACGATACCTTTTAACCCATCTCTTCCTTCACTTAAAAATTCTATCAGCATTGGATAGGCAAGATCAGGATCTTTTATGCCCCCTCCGAAAATTTCAAAAGCAATAATACCGGGAATCACTGCGATAAATGGAATTAGTAATTTTATAGAAGCAGCTAACAGAATTCCTTTTTGTGCATCCGATAAAGAACGACCTCCTAATAGGTATTGGGTAATAAACTGATTAAATCCAAAATAATAAAATTGCGCCACCCAAAGACCGCCGAAGAGTACACTTGTCCAGGGCATGAACCCATCATTGGCAGGAAGTAATGCTACCAGCTTTCCTTCTGATTTATGAATAAACGAAGTAAATCCGCCCACCTGTGTAATTCCGATACAACTTATTATTAAACCTCCAATCAAAAATGTAATAACAAAAATAAGGTTAGAATAAGCTACAGAGGATAGACCTTTTATTAAAGTGAAAAATGCAGATAACAGACATAATGAAATGATCCCCCAGGTGCGGTCTATATGGAACATCGTTTCTATTACGATTGAACCGGAATATATTATAGAGGCAAATTGTATAAAGAGGGTAAAAAGAATCATACATATACCCATCAATAATCTGGCCCAGTGGTTGAATCTATATTCTAAATATTCAGGGAGGGTTTTAATTCCTGCACTCATGAATTTTGGTAAGATGTATAAAGACAATATTACAAGAGCAATCACCGCCGTCCATTCATGACTGGCAATGGCCAATCCATGGGTATAGCCAGAGCCGGCCATCCCTATAAACTGTTCTGTAGAAATATTCGCGGCAATAATTGAAATCCCGATTAACGGCCACGAAAGGCCATTGCCGCTTAAAAAGTAATTCTTCCTATTTTCTTTGCTGGAAAATAATATCAGAAAAACGATTACTGCTATTATGAAAATTATTACTATTAAAGTATCTGAAAGTTTCATGAGCTGATTGCAGAACTTAATTTAATGATAAATCTATACCTTTATATTCATAAATATGTACTTTTTTTATCATCGTAAAATATCTTGTGCATAATATGGTAGCAGAAATCCCCCCACCTACTATGAGCCCTATCCAAATTCCATTGATTTTTAATTCCTCATGGATTCCTAGAAAGTAGGATAACGGCAATCCAATGAAGATATAAGAGGCAAGCGTAATATAGGTTGGCATTTTCACATCTTCTAGGCTTCGGAGCATGCTAATACTTATAATTTGAAGTACATCAATTACCATAAAGATAGACATGAACAAAAAAGCGGAAGAAGTAATTTCCATAACCAGAGGTTCGTGAACAAACAAATTAATAATTGATTTATTGAAAAATAATAGAAGTGAGCAGACAATAATCATAAATATTAAAACAATTATAAATGTGAATCGACTCCAAAAGAGTAAACCATTTTCATTTTTTTTCCCAATAGCATCGGCTACCTTAATGGATCCGGCTACAGCAAAGCCTACTGCACCTGTGTATATAAATGCTACAATACCTAAAAGAATTTGATGAGCCGCCAGATAACTTGTTCCTAACCAACCTACCATAATTGCAGTACCTGTGAAAGCGGCGATTTCAAAGAACATCTGTATTCCACTTGGTATGCCAACTTTTATTATTTTAAGCATTATAGGTTTAGTTTTAAACGTGGATATGAGGTTTGGAAGAAAGTTCATAAAATTTTTACTATGAAAAATATAAATGACAAAACTCAGAGCCATTAAAATTCTCGATAAAAGAGTAGCGATGCCTGCTCCTGTAGCTCCAGCAGCAGGAAGCGTAAAGGCTCCATAAATAAATATATAATTGAGTGAAACTTTAATTAAAATCCCTCCTAAGGTAATGTACATAGCGGGTTTAGTATAATGTAATCCTTCGCTGAATTGTTTAAGTGAAATAAATAGGAGATAAGGGATAGTTGAGATATTTATCATGCGTAAATACTTTTTAGCAATACTATTTATTTCATCGGGTTGATTAAAAATATAAAAATTTTCAGAAATAATAAAGAGGATGATACAAAGGAAAATGCTTAAAATGAAACTTAACTCTATCCCGCTTCGAAGAAGTTCACCGCATTCCCTGTTTTTTTCTGCACCTTTTGAAGAAGATATTAAAGGTGCAAGGGTGGCCATTGTGCCAAGTCCAAAAACCATAAACACGAAATAAACCTGGTTGGCAACTCCTACGGCTGCAATATCATTTTTCCCAACCTTCCCAAGCATAATCATATCAGCAATGCTCATTAGAACAGCTCCTATTTGGCCTAAAATAATAGGGAAACTTAGAAAAAGGAAGCTTTTTAGCTTATTTCCAAGATTAATAGTCATACATAGTTGGTCTAGTATGGGGTAAATACGGATAGAATTATTTTTTGTTATGATTTTATTTATTTTAAAATTTATATTTTTTCTTGTTATGGTTATTTTAATAATTTACATATCTTTGTTGTGTATAAAATACACTACCTTGTAAAATGGAATTTAAGAATGATAAAGGCTCAAGTTAAATACAATGATAATTTACATACCTTATTTTCCAAAACAGTTAAGAAAAATACGTTAAGGAATGCGGAGTGTACTGTATGAATGATATGAATAAGAAAATTATAGTAATTACCTATTGCCTGTTTGCTGGTTACCATTTTTCTTTTTGCCAGAAAAAGGAACACTTATGGAATTAAATTAACTATTAAAAAATGAGTATATTATAAGTTTGCATTACAGATTGTAATGATTAATTTTAGGAAATCTATTTGGGCTATTGCTACTATAGAATTACGTCCCGATTTTAGAGAGGAATTAACACACCATATTGCCGATGAACTCAGAGCTGACGAGTATTGCAGCCGATCAAAAATCGGTCAACAGGGAGTGCAATGTAGAAATAGAAATCTAACAGTCAGCAATTTAATCGTTATGATACTGGGTTTTAAAAGTTCCATCCAGCGCAAAGCGGATAGATTTTTCAAAGAACTTTACAAGTCTGATTTTAATATAAGAGAAGTTTCAAAAGCTGTATTTACAAAAGCAAGAGCACCTCTAAATCCAGAAGCATTTAAATACGCTTACGTGCAGTAAATTTTATCGCGATGTAGCTTATAAGCGTTGGCATAATAAACGTTTATTGGCAGCAGATGGAAGTAGAATTATGTTACCCAATCATCCAACAATAGTAGAAGAATTTGGTATACATGGATTTGGTTCTCATGCAGATAGTAAGAGGTCACTAGCCTTGTGTTCGCTGCTTTACAATCCACTAAATCAACTTGTACTAGATTCACAAATAGTTCCCTTTGTAAGTAGTGAGCTATTTGTTGGAAAGCCATTTATCCAAAATAAAGGAAGAAGATATTTTATTGCTTGATAGGAGTTATCCTTGCTTTTGGCTTTTGTTTTTATTGACAGCAAAAAAAATAGATTATTGTGTTCGTTTGAAAGATGACTGGTGGTTAAAGGTAAAGGATTTTACAAATAGTAATCAAGATGAGGTAATTTTTGAATTTAAACTACCAAAAACGGATTATGAAAAATTAGAAGAATATCCTCAAATAAGAGAACAGACCATAACATGTCGGTTAGTAAACGTATTCTTAGATACTGGTGAAACAAAAATACTATGCACCTCCTTATTGGATTGTAACGAATATAAACAAGAAGAATTTAAAGACTTATACCATTATAGATGGGTTGAAGAAGAGTGCTTTAAATTATTGAAAAGCAGAATGGAATTAGAGCGATTTTCAGGAAAGACTGCACTAGCTGTAAAGCAAGATTTTCATGCAAAGGTATTTATGCTCTCATTTATGGCTGCCTTTGCATATACTATCGATGAGAAAGTAAAAAAAGAATTCCAAGCAGATGAAGATAGAAAACATAGTCAACAAATAAATAGAACAAATGCACTCTCAACAATCAGATCTGTCATTGTTGATTTATTTTTAAAAAAGAATGTGCATAAAGCAATAGAAGCATTTGATGAAATTGTTTTTAAAACACGTGAAATTATTCGACCCAATAGAAAAGAAAAAGGAAAACATAAACAAAAAAACCATATAGTATGAATTACAAACCTTTATGACAATCTCTTAAGTAAACGACATTGGTTCATGATTTTCAATTAAAATTTAACAAAAAAAATATTATATTAGAATAACACAACATTTCGCTAGAATTAAATCAGCTATTTTCTATTAAAATAATCTCAAAAAGAATATCAATAGGTATAAAAAAAATATTAGTAGTTAAAAATATTAAAAAAGTAATTTCATATTAAAAGTAAAATCCAGTATCTTTACATGGGAATATTTATAATTTGATATGAAACTACAATATGTCAGCCCGGTTGCTTCTCTTACCGTCGATTGTGTAATTTTTGGATTTGATGGAAAAAAAATGGAAATTCTTCTTATCAGAAGAGGTTCTGAACCGGAAGCAGGAAAATGGGCTTTGCCGGGAGGTTTTATGGAAAAAGAAGAAACCCTTGACGATGCGGCCACAAGAGTATTAAGTTTGCTTACAGGTATGAACAATATATATATGGAACAGTTTCATACTTTTGGCAGCCTGAACCGCCATCCTTTGGGACGTGTTATTACAGTTGCTTATTATGCGTTAGTAGATTCTACCAATTACAACCTTCAGCCTTCCTGGCATGCCAGCGAAACCCAATGGTTTGACATATCCGAAATTCCTAAGCTTGGATTTGATCACAAAGAAATTGTCAATACAGCTTTAAAAACTTTGAAAAAAGAAATAGCTATACGTCCAATAGGTTTTGAATTACTGCCTAATAAATTCACATTGACTGATCTTCAAAATTTATACGAAGTTATCTTAGGAGAATCTTTAGACAGAAGAAATTTCAGAAGAAAATTAAAGGCTATGGACATATTGATTGAATTAGACGAAATGAGACCAGGCGCTCATATAGGGGCCACCTTATATAAATTTAACAAAAAACAATACAATAGTTTGGTAGCGGAAGGCTTTGATTTCAGGCTATAATCGTAAGAAAAATTTTTAGTTATATTTTCCTTTGTACTTTCCGTTATGACAGTTCCAGGCACTATTTATAATATCTTTTAGTTCCATGTATTCAGCCTTCCAGCCGAGAGTTTCTAGAGCATACGAAGGATTAGCTACCAATTGAGCAGGACCACCTTCTCTTCTTGAGCCCCATAGCACAGAAACTTTTTTTCCTGTAACTGCTTCTGATAATTCAATTACTTCTTTTATGGAAACTCCTCTTCCGGTACTTAAATTGCAACTGATAGACCCTTTCCCACTCAGCAAAAATTCCAATGCTTTAAGATGTGCTTTCGCCAAATCCACTACATGAATATAATCACGGATACAAGTTCCATCCGGAGTATCATAATCAGTTCCATAAACGGTTATGGCTTCAATTTCTCCTTTGATGGCTTTTAAAATTACAGGTATAAGATGTGTTTCAGGAGTATGATCTTCGCCAATACTACAATCTTCCCTGGCTCCGCACGCATTAAAATATCTTAAAAATGCATAGTTGATCCCATATGCTTTTGAATAATCTTTTACTATTTTTTCAAGCATGTATTTGCTTTCTCCATAGGCATTAATAGGGTTCTGTGCGTGTGATTCGTCAAGCGGAATATATTCCAGAACGCCATACGTAGCACAATTGGAAGAAAAGATAAAATTTAAACAGTTATGTTGTCTCATTGCGTCAAGTAAAATCATTGGTGCAGCAACATTATTATGATAATATTTAGCAGGATCCTGAACCGATTCTCTTACGTCTGTATAAGCAGCAAAATGCATAACGGTTGTTATCCTATGCTTTTTAAAGATTGTATCTAAAATAACAGTATCGTTGATATCTCCATTATAAAAGATTGCGCTTTTATCTATTGCTTTCTTATGTCCGTATTTTAAATTATCTAATACTACTATTTTATAAGTTTCTGACAACACTTTAACTTTATGGGAACCAATGTACCCGGCAACTCCTGTAACTAATACTTCACTTTTAATAATAATGCCAATTTAAATTTCAATAAATCATAGTTTACTTGTGAAAAAAATATTAGATTTGTCATGTCACATATACACTACAAAGATATCTTTAATTGACACAATAAAAAATATTTCGTTTAAAATAGGAAACTCATGTCTGAATTAAGATGGAATCCATTACTTAAGACGTATACATTAATTGCCTCTAATCGTCAGGCAAGACCTAACATGCCTAAAGAATGGTGTCCGTTCTGTCCTCAATACGGTAAAGTCCCTCATAATTATGATGTTCATATATATGAAAATGATTTTCCAGCCTTAACTCAAGTTCCTAGAGAAAAAGATTCTGCAGACCAATGGCTTTATACTTCAACTGAAAACTATGGTGTCTGTGAAGTAGTTCTCTATTCTCCTGATCATACCGTTACATTACCACAACTATCGGAAGAACATATACATAAGCTTGTAGAATTGTGGACAGAAAGAACAAAGGTGTTAAGTCGCGATCCTAAAATAAAATATGTATTTGTTTTTGAAAATCGTGGAGAGGAAGTTGGTGTTACTATGCCACATCCTCACGGTCAAATTTACGGATATCCTTTTATTCCATTGAAACTTCAGACGGAATTAAATTCGTGCAAAGAATATTTTAGTATTAACAAACGGAATATGATGCTTGATATGAATGAAGAAGAAATTAAATTCCAACAGAGAGTTATTTTTGAAAATGAAAGTTTTATCTGCTTTCTTCCTTTCTTTACGGATTATCCTTATGGAGTTTTTATTTCGGCGAAGAGGAATAGAAGTACCTTTCTTGATTTTACGGAAGTAGAAAAAAAAGATCTGGCAACTATTTTAAAAATTGTAACAGGTGGCCTGGATAGTCTTTTTGATAAGCCTTTTCCTTATATGATGTGTGTGCATCAGGCACCTTTTAATAGCCCTGAATATAATGGAAGCAGCAACTATTTTAATTTTCATATAGAGTTTTACCCGCCTTTAAGAAATGAAAATACAATTAAGCACTACGCAAGCTCTGAGATGGGAGCATGGGCTGCTACCAATACCCGAATGGCAGAAGAGACCGCTATAGAACTTAGAACAGCAGTAGAAAAATTTATATTCGAAGAAAAAAATAAATAGCTATAAATATGGTAAACATAGAAATTTTAACTGAAAAATTTGAAGAAGTCTTTCATACAAAAGATAACCTGCGATTTTTTTTCGCCCCTGGGAGAGTTAATATTATTGGAGAACATATTGATTATAATGGAGGAAAAGTTTTTCCCGCTTCATTAAGTATTGGAATTTCGGCTTTGGTAAGTCCAAATGATTCTGACATTGTACGAATGGTCTCTCTAAATTTACCCGGAGAAATTCAATTCAATTTAAAAGAAGATATTGAAGCATCTGAAAATAGCTGGGGTAATTATCCAAAAGGCATAATGAAATATTTATTAAAAGAAGGATATAAACTAAATGGTTGTAATATTCTTTTTTCCAGTACTCTTCCCGACGGAGCCGGCCTATCGTCTTCTGCAGCTCTTGAGGTACTTACAACTTACATGATGATTAAGCTTGCAAATGAAGAGCCTGATAAAGTATGGATTGCTAAATTCTGTCAAAAGGTCGAAAATGAATTTATAAAAGTTAATTGCGGCATTATGGATTCGTTTTCAATAGCGTTAGGAAAAAAGGATGCTGCAATTTTATTGGACTGTGATTCTTTGGAATATAACTATGTGCCATTTGATCTGGAGGACTATCAACTGGTGATTATGAATACTAATAAAAAAAGGGAATTGATTGAATCCAAGTACAACGAAAGAAAAGAAGAATGTGATAGAATTCTAAGCATATTAAATAATTTTATTTCAGTAAAAAATATTTGTGAAACTACTTTAGACCAAATAGACCAATACATAACTAATGAAGTTTTAAAAAGAAGAGCCAAACATGTGATTAATGAAAATAAAAGAGTATTCAATTTTATTCGTGCTTTAAAGAGGAAAGAGCTCCAAACGCTTGGGTTACTTTTAAATCAATCTCATTTATCGCTAAAGTACTACTACGAGGTGACAGGATTTGAACTTGATACAATTGTAGAAAGTGCTTTAAAGCATCCTCACTGTTTAGGAGCAAGAATGACAGGAGCGGGATTTGGAGGATGTGCAATTGCATTGGTAAAAAATTCAGAAATTGATTCTTTTAAAAAGGAGGTAGCCGCTGCTTATCAATTCAGTACTAAACTGACACCTTCTTTTTATGAAAGTAATATTGGGGAGGGAGTATATGAGCATATTTTTACTTTAAAAAACTCCTCCTTATTAAAATATTTTCTATAATATATGAATTTCTCTCTTATTGATTTAATTGTTTTTACAGGTTATTGTCTAACTATTATATTTATTGCATTATGGGTTTCCAGAAAAGGAACAAAAGATACCACCCGTGATTACTTTTTAGCAGGGAATAGCTTACCCTGGTGGGCCATTGGAACTTCGTTGATAGCGGCAAATATATCAGCGGAACAATTAATTGGTATGACTGGGGATGGTTTTACAATGGGGTTAGCTATTGCAAGCTATGAGTGGATGGCAGCAGCAACCTTATTGATTGTTGGAAAATATTTTTTACCGACATTTCTTGAAGAGCGAATTTATTCAATGCCTCAATTTCTGGAGATTCGGTATGATAGAAGAGTTAAAACCATACTTGCGTTTCTTTGGCTCCTGCTCTATATTTTTGTAAATCTAACCTCTATTATGTATTTAGGTGGAATCTGTATCGAGCAGGTATTTGGAATCCCTCTTCAAATTGCAATTATTGGAATCGCTTTATTTTCTGCTCTATACACCGTAATAGGTGGACTAAAAGCAATTGCGTATACAGATTTCATTCAGGTAAGTTTTCTCATCATTGGCGGGCTAATAACTACCACTCTTGCCCTTAATGAACTTACCAATAATATGGGTTTTTTAAAAGGAATGGAATATGTTATTCATGCTTTTCCGGAAAAATTTCACATGATATTTGAAAGTACTGATAAGCATTATATGTCGATGCCAGGTATAATTGGCGTTTTCTTTTGTATGTGGATAGTGAATTTAAATTATTGGGGTTTTAACCAATACATTACGCAAAGAGCCTTAGCTGCTAAAAGTTTAAAAGAAGCACAAAAAGGAATTGTACTAGCAGCATTTCTTAAAATTTTATAGGATTAGGTATTATATTCTCTAATTGCATTTAGAGTTAAAGGTAGTGCTAACATAAAACCACTTATAATGCTGTTGAAAATAGAATTTAA
>JAYTHK010000080.1:0-6166 GCA_043732665.1 Cytophagales bacterium
ATTCCTTAAATTCTATCTTCAACAGTATTATAAGTGGTTTTATGTTAGCACTACCTTTAACTCTAAATGCAATTAGAGAATATAATACCTAATCCTATACATTTATTTTCCATGTTTAATAATATCTATAACCCTTAAGAGGCAGGAGAAGATACTGTTTTGTTCCCTGCATTTAGGAATTTTTTTTTAATACATGGGTACGACTCGCTTGGCGAAGAATTTGAAAATAATAATCACAAATTTTTTTTTAAAATTAATTTGAAAGGATAGTAAGTATTGAAATGCAATTAGGAATTTATGAATTAGCACAGTTCACTCCAAAACTGTAAAATTGGAGTCTTACCTATTCTACTTACTGAAATTATTATTCTATCAAGCCGATTAATTTTGAATGCAGAATTGCTTCATCAGTATGCTTAAATAGGCAAGTAGGAATATTTTTATTTTGAATAGAAGCGAGTATTTTTTTTGTGGAATTTTCTTTTTTACCAAGAATATTTCTTATATATACAGCAATAATCTTATCTGGATATTTATTTGCGATGGAAACATAAATTTCAGGATCGCTCTGTGAATTGTCTCCTAGTAAAACAAATTGTTGTTTGGGAAAGGCTTCTAATACTCGTATAATTCTCATTAATTTCCCTTGATGTTTTGTTTTGCCTGTCTTAAATAACTGGTACCACCTTTTTATTTTATTTAAAAGAAATACACCTTTGGGTAATCCATTATGTTTAAAAAATTCATTAAGGTCATCATACAAATTCCATTCACTGCTTGATACATAGAAAAAAGGGTTGAGCAACAAAGGCTCAGTATGCGCAAGCGCTAGCAAGCGGTAATATTTAACTACATCAGCAAATGTTTTTCTACTGCGAGGGTTTTTGGTAAACATCACTTCTAATCTCTTTCCAGTAGTAGCAGAGTGTGAAACTAGAACAGTATCATCAATGTCCGATATAAATCCATATTGTGTGGACTGCGGTACATAGATTTTTCCTTTACCAGTAATAGCTATATTGCCTTGTTTCAGCAAATGCACCTCAATTGGATGCCATCCTGGAGAAACAGAAGTAGTTGATTGCCATTCGAATTTAAAAAAACCATCGGCTTCCGTTGTACTATAATAGTGCTGATTTCTCCATTGCATTGATACCTTGACATTAGGTAATGGCTTAATGAAAAATAATTTTACAATGTGAATAATATTGTAGACTGTTTTGTCAGAGTACCTACTTATTCCAACAGGTTTTCCTGCCAATACATGTCCATAAACAATAAGATTATTCGCATGTCCATAACCATGATAAATTTTTACTGTGGCACTAGAAACCTTTATGTTTCTTACCTTGTTACTATTGTTCTGCATTTATTTAATATTAAAAAGCCTCTGTCAGAATGAAGTTATTTAAAATATTTTTAAACATAGTAATTATGAAAACTTCTATTAAATAATCTTTCACAAGTACTGCATTTACTGAATGATTACCATTTTACCATTCTATAACAACATAAGTGGTAATTATAATTGATTTTTTAACGTTAGATTGAACTTTCTGCTTCATTTTGATAAATGATATAAACCTATATTGTGATAATTTACAGTTGTTTTTTTTTATCTTTATAAGATTCTATAATAGTTTTTTTCGGTATAAGCATAATAACCTCTATTGTGAACTAAATTTATTGTACTATTAATGCCAAATGCAATGTACAAAACTTCTATAACCTGCCTAAATGAATAATAAAGATAACCTAAAATTATTTTTTATAATTAATCCACTGTCAGGAAATAGTTCTATCGATTGGGTTATAGTGATAACTACCTATTTTAAATTATTAAATCATACTATTGAATTGTATCAACTTTCTAAAGAATCTACAGTGTCTGCAATAGTAGAAAGAATAATATCTTTTGCACCCAATCAAGTTATTGCTGTAGGCGGGGATGGTACTGTAAAATTGGCAGCGGAATGTTTGATTGGGAAAAATATTCCTTTAGGAATATTACCGGCGGGATCCGCTAATGGGCTAGCGAAAGAACTATCAATAAGCAATGACCCTGAAAAAGCATTGGATATATTAGTAAAAGGATTTGTAAGAAAAATACATGTTATCAAGATCAACAATCAACTATGTATTCATCTGAGCGATATTGGTCTTAATGCTTCTGCAATAAAACAATTTGAAATGCAACAAAGAAGAGGTATGTGGGGATATTTGATAGCTTCTATCAAGGTGTTGTGGAAAAGACAAATAATGGAAGTAGAAATACAAATGAATAAGAAATCGATTAAAATTATCGCCGCTGTAATTGTAATTGCCAATGCCACAAAGTATAGTAGTGGTGCCATTATTAATCCTATTGGGAAGTTAAACGATGCGTTATTCGAAGTAATTGCTGTTAAAAAAATATCAATTTACGAAATATTTAAAATGGCTTTTTCTCATGCCGCCTATAATCCAGATAAAACTGAAATTTTTCAAACAAACGCTTTGTTTATGAGATCAATTGAAAAAGTGCATTTTCAGGTAGATGGTGAATATTTTGGTATGGTAAACGAAGTTAACGTCACCCTTATACCAGATGCACTTGAAGTAATTGTTCCAGCTTTAGCAGAGGATACTTCCATGTTTTTAAGTGCTTAGTCAATAGAGATAATTTTTCATGCAAATTGAAAACGAAAAGGTAATTATTATACAATGAAGATGTAGAAAGTAAGTATTGAATATTTTTATTTTTTTTGATTATTTAAATATTAAAACGGGCAGCCTAAATATTTTTTTTGAGATAAGGAATGTAATATTTTTTGTTAAATTATTTTTCAGAATTATGGTAGGAAGTCATACTGATGAATACTATTCAAGTTTTCAATAAGTATGAATCATATAATTAATTTAAAATAATATATAACATATAGTATTTTGGGTCGGATATCTTTGTTATATAATTTTTAATAAATAGAGCAGATCGTGTTAAATTATTGTAAATACAACAGAATAAAAAGAAAAATCATAATGAATAATTCATTATACATTATTGCGGCAGTATTAATAATTTGTTGGGCATTAGGTTTTTTTGTTTATTTCGTTAGTGGGATTATTCATGTCCTTTTGGGAATTTCAGTATTAGCAATATTGCTAACCATTATTATTGACAGGCACAACAAAGTATAAAGTACTAATCGTTTCTACTATAGTTTGTTTATATAGTGGTAGAAATCTAATTGACATATATTGATATTTATCTAATATTTTATTTAACTAAAAATATTCTTACTATGAAAATGATAATAGACAGAACAGAATTTCAATCCGTAATATGTCTTAAGGATAATAAAGGATATATATACAGGATTGATGAAAATCCTTGTTTTCGAGAAGACGATTATGTTTTAATAAAATGCTTTCTTGTAAATAATGGAGAGCCTGATTTTTCAAGAGAAGTAGAAATATATGGAAAGTATTTAGTGGGAGCTGAGTAAATTAAATTGGATAATGCATATAATAGAAGGATGAATCATAAGAGTTTATTCTTTGCAAAAATTGGATCCACCCTGTAAGAGAGCGAATCCAATTTTTTTTTTTTCATATTGAATATTTTAGAAATTACTTTAATATAGAGCATTAGTGTCTTGAAAAATATTCTCTTACAAAAGCATGCTCTTGGTTCTCTGTCATTTTATCAGCTTGCTTTACTTCTATTTTTATTTTTTCGAAAAGGTGATCTGCTTTTAAAACATTAAACAACTCAACCTTCGCATCCGTTGGGCCAAAGAGAAGCACTCCTTCGTAATTTTTTATAACGTCTCCTAGTTTTTTGTAATATTCTGATTGCTCGTGTTGTTCTCTGTTATGCATCAACTTCTCACTTTTGCGCAAGCTTTCTTCTTTTATTTCATGAGTAAATTTTGATTCAATGATTTTTGTTTCAATTGCACTAGTTTTTAATTCCATTAAATGAGCAGCTGAATGATCCATCCAAATCCCTAAACATTTTCCTGTTTTCATAGTATTTTTTTTGATTTAAGTATATTTATTTTGTTCTGTATAATTTTCTTTTCGTTAGAATAATACTTGATATCTATTACCTATGCTAATTTTTAGGAGCCTTCAGCTTTCATTTCCAATTAAGGATTTTAGGTATGGCCTCACATGATACTTATCGTCTTACTACTCAATTTTCTAATTTATAATCCTAAAGAATCAATTATTTCCCCCAATACTGTATGTTGATATTGAAATAATTTATGTATCTCCAATGGATTATCTTTTGAAACGTTCCAATAAAAATTGCTTGTTTTGATATTTAAAATTATTTCATCCCATAAAAAAATCTCAAGCGCTGAGATGCTTTTGTGAGATTCTTTTTCTGCAATACAAAAAGATGCTTCCATTTTGAATATTTTTAATTATATAGTATAGAATTGCATTGTTAAATTTTCATTTTTTTTGAAAACTATTTTATTAATAGGTAGATGTAATTCATTATTCAAGGCGACACAAAAGTAAATTGTATTAACTAAGCAATAGTTACACTATAAACTATATATGTTATATAATTCCCTCTTCTGTGGACTTTATATTCATTGCGGTAACGCACTATTTATGCAATTAGGTTGTAGTAGTACATTTGAATTATGTTTTCTTTGCACTTAGACACCGGCATTTCCACTTTAAACCAAAATTCTATATTCTTTAATCATTACAATTTGGTGAAAATTGAACTATTCATATCTTGTTATAAGGATTAGCATTAATATTATATAAATAACTGTATTTTAGAAAAATAAATAAACTTTAAAGGTTTTCAAAACTATGTAGGGTATAATGCACAACCTAATAATTTAAATTCCGTTAATCATTAATAATTAACGATTGATCATTAACCATTAATTTAAAATGGAAATACTAACGTGTGCATCGGATTATTTTAGGATCGAATACGAAATCAATCCGTGGATGAAGATAAGCGACAATGCTAATAGGTCGGAAGTTTTAATACAATACCGGAAGTTGCTGGATGCCTTTTCCAGAGCGGGAGTTAAGTATCATGGGATAGAACCGAGTTCTAAATTTCCAGACATGGTTTACACCGCAAATTTCGGTTTTATAAATGGTAAAAAATTCATCAAAGCAAATTTTAAATACGAACAAAGAAGAGGAGAATCTGCGTTAGCAGAAAAATATTTCAAGCATTTAGGATATAAAATTTATTCGTTACCAGATAAAATATATTTTGAAGGGGAAGGAGATCTATTAGCAGTTGGAAATACGCACTTTGTGGGATGGGGAAAGAGAACAATGAAAGAAGTAGTTCCGTATCTCAAAGATATGTTGAATGGGGAGTTGATAGACTTGGAGTTAGTAGATCCTTATTATTATCATTTGGATACTTGTTTCGCACCTTTAAATGAGAAAACAGTAGTGATCAATCCGAAATCTTTTACAGACAAAGGGATTGAAAAAATCAACAATTATTTCAGTAACGTTATTTTAACTTCCGAACAAGACAATAAAGTGTTGGCTTGTAATATGGTGGTAAACGGAAAAAATATAGTAGTAGGCGAAGGAGTGACCGATAAATTTAAAGCAGACTTAGGTGCTTTTGGATACACCGTTTTTGAAACTCCAATGTCACAATACATAAAGGGCGGAGGAAGCGTGAAGTGTTGTAGTCTTATTTTGAAAAGCTGATAATGATTAAAGTGTCATTCAGGAGGAACCTCGTTAGTAATGGGGGATAGATTTTAAATTACTCTGCCACTCTGCAGCCGAACAATAAATTGGCTATATTTACGCTAATAAAGCAAGCTTGATATTATCGATTCGAAGAAGAATTGCAAAAGCTTAAACCTTGCAGACTTTGGCCCTAGAGTGAAGTAGCTTTAACTCTTGCATCGTCTACAACATACTATACGTTATGTGGATATTCAAAATAGATGAAATATTATTTTAAAAATGAACAGTCGAACTGTATTAATTCTTGGATCTGGACACCTTGCTAGCCGGACAAAATTATTAGTAACTCAAAAGGGGTTTACAGTGACGCATTTGCCGAATCTTTTCTAAGGATTAGCTATTTTATTCGCCAATGCAGATATACTGCGTTGTGTATGTTTAAGATTGTATCAAAATAAGAGATACAATGGAAAGATACAAAGGT
>JAYTHK010000081.1:0-1764 GCA_043732665.1 Cytophagales bacterium
GCTATTTTTACAATAAGCATTACGTAATTCATACCCTCCTTTATCATTTAAAAACCCAATGGAATAATGTGATTTGTTAGCCAATTCAAAATGGATTTCTTTACAAAATTTTTCAGCTACCGAAATCGGTATACAGCGACTGTTTAAATAGCGAAGTAAACCCAGTGATCGCAATGATTTTACTGCTACAATATTTATAGTATCGTTTAAACATTTGCAATCAACTGGATTTGTAGTTAAATCCGGCGAATGAAAAGAAAAATTAATAGCCAGACTATGTAGGAATTCCGAAATGGTACAGTTATTTAAAAGGATCACAAGGTCTAGCAAATTTCCTCCCTGACCAATTCCGTGATCATACCACCTATTTAACTTTCTATTTACTTTAAAAGAAGGTATTTTTTCTATTCTTAAAGGGGAAAAAAACCAGTAATCAACGTTCCTGATTTTAGCAGGTTGATATCCGGCTTTTGAAAGATATTCTACAATATCAATTTGTATTGCTTGCGCACAGGTCATGCGCTGGGGTTGATGGTTCATTCTTCACTGTTTCAATTTCACAAATATTATCACCGTAAAAGTAACTACACTATTGTTTAAAAATGGAACCCCTTCAAATTTGGAAGAGGATAAAATGGAGTGAGTATTTTAATTTTATACAAAGAAAATAATGAACCAATTAAATTAATTTTTATGTTAGCTAAAACAGATGTAAATAAAATTTACGACACCCTTTTGAGTATCCCTGGTATGGGTGATACGGTAAAAATTATACTAAATATCCCACGTAAAAATATATTGCTTTTAAGTAAAGTAATTGAACGGGGAATGTCTGTAAAAGATCCAGATGAGAGGACGCATATTATACTTGATATGGTATCTAAAGAAAGCCTGCAGGAATTACTTTCTATATCGGCAGACTTACTTGAAAAGGCTGGTCTAACGGAGATGAATAAGAAGTTGCAATCGCTTTGAATAAAAATACCTAAAAATCATTTACGGACCGGAATATGACCTGCCTGAAAATATAAAGCGACTGAAAAATAGAGGCCTTTCTCAAAAGCAATCCCCGCCCATCAGGGAATTTGCTTTAGGTATTGAAGGGCTCGAAGGGTTTATAAGAAAAGAACCGCTTAGACGAATTCATGAAAGTATTTTTAGTATATTGGCATTGGAAAGCGCACAGGTTGATCCAAGGTTATAAGTATTTAGAAAATGCGGTAAATTTTTATTGTATTTGGGTTTTGGGATGCAACAAAGAAATGTGTAGTTCAATATAAATCCCCAGAATTATTTATTACTTAAATATTGGTAGTAAGTTTTAGTGAATTTATCAAAGAATGTTGACGGTAAATAATCCAAAGGAGTATAAAAAATACTATTGGGCTAATAACCACAAATATCCAGATGTTTATTTCTTCGTAAGTCATGTTGCATTTTGCAGCTAGATACACTAAAAAATCTACGGACATTTTAAAAGCTCTATTCATCTGTTATGATTTATTAGTTTTATTTTTTACAATTTATGCATAAAAATCTTATTTAATGGTTTATAATTTAGTTGTCCATAATGCCGCTTTCCTAAAGCAAGTTTTGGAGAAATACCGTGGGTAATAAATAGCATTAGCTATTTTGTATAACATAATTATTATTAATCAATCGATTAATAATAATTGCCTGAAAAGCGTTTTATGTATGAAGTAAATGCCAAGACAATTTACTGCTTTGATGAATAGGTTGTATCTAAATTTCTTCCTTGTCTTT
>JAYTHK010000082.1:0-6100 GCA_043732665.1 Cytophagales bacterium
AAAAAGACATTACCTTTCCCACTGATGCTAAGCTTGCGGTAGCTATTCTAAAAGAATGCTGGAGATTAGCCGATAAATGTAATTTGAAGTTGCATCAGAGTTATACCAGAAAAACAGCTGAGGCGAAATTGAAAGTTCGATTTGGGAATCATCCCAAGAAAAAAAGAGAAACCAAACAAGCGATAAAGGATTTAAGAAAGTATGCTAAAAAGGTGATTGGTCAATTAAGGAACCATCTATCCGAAGAACAATTAGAAGCTTCTAGAAGCAGATTTGAACGCTATGATAAAGTGCTTTCACAAAAAAGAGACGATCGTCATAAAATATACTCCTTACATGAACCCGATGTCTATTGCATGAGTAAAGGCAAAGCTCATAAGCCTTATGAGTTTGGCTGTAAAGTATCCATTGGTGTCACTGCCAAGACAGGTATTATCGTAGCAGTGACTTCTTTTGAAGAAAATAAAAATGACGTTTATACTTTAGAACAAACTCTGGAACAGATCAACTATACAACAGGCAAATTACCCAAAGAAGTTATTTGTGATCGAGGGTACAGAGGCAAGAAAAAAATAGAAGACACTGTAATCACAATTCCTAAACCATTGCCGGCTGATAGTACTCGCTATCAGAAAGAAAAAGTAAGAATAAAGTTCAGACGACGAGCCGCCATAGAACCCATAATAGGGCACTTGAAACATGATCATCGAATGGCACGAAACTTCTTGAAAGGAAACTTTGGAGACTTTGTCAATTGCGTGCTCGCAGGGGCGGGCTTTAATTTAAAGAAGATGCTACGAAAAATAGCATCTTCTTTAGACAGTCTAATAAACTGGTTCTACTCAATAACCTATGCCCTTTTATTTAGAAATATTAAATCGCTAAATGTGGCTTTTTAAGGGACGACTAATTATAATATTTGGTATTGTTTAAAGTAGTAAACAATGTTACGTCCGCATGCCATTTTTCACTAGGTCTTTCAGCCCTAATGCTAATATGTGTTTTCTTTCTTCTATGAAGAGGCATAACCCTTTTAATATTCAAAAGCCGTACATATTTATACCAGGTTTTAAGATGTATATGAAGAATATCATTTCTGGAAGCATAATGAGCAAGGGAAGTAACTGGCCAATGTAGAAACCTGGAATCAATCAAAAGGTCTTTCATTTTATTAATTTCAGGTTTGGTAAGCTGGGAAGAGTATACCCTGTTACAAGTCTGAAAGAACGATTCAAAACATTTGGTTTTAGAAGTAAGCAACCAGTTATAATATGTTTTGGTAGAAATATTAAAAACTCTGACGGCTTTTTCTAAAGAAAGTATTTTACTTACTCTTTGAATACTATCAACAACAAGTTCTTTTTGTTCATGGAGCCCCTTATAAAAGGCTTCCGAAGAAGAAACTAATTTTTGAAAGGTTAAAGCAAGACGTAGATAAGCGATGAATACTCTTTGAGCTTTTTTTATGTTCAGCAAATTTTTTCAATGTCTCATAATGTTTGTCAAGATCAATAGTTAACTCATGACCGAAATATTTGTTATTAGATTCCTGTTTCCATTTCCAGAGAAGAGAACGGTTAATCTGAGTGGTCAAAGAAGACGGAAGTAGGTTGACACGAGCCAGGTATTTAACTTTAGTGTCCATAGCAACGGCGGGAGAGATTCATTCAATAGATTATTAAAAACCAAAGTAAGTAATAATGTTTCTAATAAGAAACATTATTGTGTATCTCTATCATAGAAATGCCCGTGAAAGTTATTGTCGGTATATCAAAGATCGTTTAATTGAAAGCAAATCACAACAGTTATGAAGAAGGTAGAAAAATAGTTAAAGTTTTTGTCGGTATACCTCTGAGCAGAGAAGACAGAAAAAAGATATAATTGCATACTACTAAAGTAACAGGAAGAAAAATGCCGTTGAAACCCTAGAAAAAGAGTGTAGTATAAGTTTATTTTTTTTTCGTATATTTACAATTATGGAAGTAACATTAGATTTAAAATTTGAACAATTAAAAGAGTTGATAAAACAACTCCCTGCTTCCCAATTGGCAAAATTGAAGGCAGAGCTTTCAGATTCTTTTTTAAAAAAGAAGTCAAAGAAAGATCTTAGTAAACTACAAGATTTTTTATTAAAAGGTCCTGTAATGTCCGATAAGCAATTTGAGGCATATCAGAAGACCCGAAAAGAACTTAACGAATGGCGGAAAAAAGCTATATAGTTTGTCTTGATACTTCGGTACTGATAGACTATTACCGTAAAAAGGATAAATCAAAATCATTGTTTTATAAGCTTACCAAGGAATACAGCCTGTTTGCCGTTTCTGCTATTACAGAATATGAAATCTATTCAGGTAGTAATCCTGAACAAGATAAATACTGGAATGATTTTTTCAGACTTATTCTAGTTCTTCCTTTCGATTCGGATGTAAACAAAATAGCCGTTAAGGAGTCCAGAGCATTGAAGGTGAAAAACAAGTCCATAGAAATACCCGATTTATTGATAGGTGCAACTGCTTTAAAACATAAGCTAAAACTTGCTACGCTCAATAAAAAGCACTTTGAAAGACTAGAGGATTTAGAGTTAATTGTAGAATGATTTAGGTAAAGGTGAAATAGGTTTTGTTCTTTTGTGTATTATATAGTCTTGTTTAGAATTACTTCAAATAACAAAATTGGGAAAAATAACTATCTAATGGATAGCAAATTTTATATAAAAAAGTTCGATAATTTGACCCTCCAGTCTACATAAGTAAAATTTGGTAATTTTGAGCCGAATTTGGTAAATCTCTGCCAAATTCGGCTTTTTTGTGTATCCTTTTTTTGTTGGAAATTTCAATTTTTAATTTTTGGTAAATATCAATTAAGAAAGTTTAAGAGTTCTCTATGATAGTGTGTGAATAATATAACCATTTTCAAGAATTCTACAATGCTTTTTACGACTAATGCGCTGACTTTTATACAGTGAAAAGTATTTCATAGCTGTCCTGCCAGTTGCAGGAAATCTTAAATTTTAAAAAATGAAAAAAGTAATTTTATTAATCGCAATCGTTGGATTCTCTGTACAAGCAAAGGCTCAGAGATTAATGGTAAAAGATGTTCCGGCAGCTGTTAGCTCTGCATTTAAAAAAGCCCAACCCTCTGTAAAAGATGTCGATTGGAGCAAAGATGGAAATGATTTTGAAGCATCGTATGAGGTAAATAAAAAGAGCATGTCTCTTACTTATGGTGCTTCAGGAAATTTAGTTGAAACAGAAGTACAAATTTCAGCCTCTGATCTCCCTGCTTCTGTAATGATATATGTGAAGAAAAATCATAAGGAAGACGAAGTGAAAGAAGCATCTAAAATTACAACCTCAAACGGTACAATAACTTATGAAGCACAAGTCAAAGGAATGGATCTGATATTTGATAATGCTGGAAACTATATTAAGTCTGCCAAAAAATAAGTCTTGCAGTCAATGAGTTGAATCTTCTATATAAGACATAGAGTATTAATCATAATACTCTATGTCTTTCCTTTGTATGATGCTCCAGTCTACAAATGTATCTTTACGGAATCCGGATTTCTACCTGGTATGTTAAATTCAGATGAGTAATAAGAATTAGGTTTTTGGATATACATGATGTACTTTTAGTGAAAGCATTAGTAATTAATTTCTAAAGGTTTAAAAATTATCAAAGTAACCCGCCAAATTAATTTTTAGAAAAGCTCAAAAAAGTTCTAGTGTAATAATATATTAAATTCATTTTTGTCAATTACGTTTTTTAAAACAAGAATTTATCATGAAAAATATGCTAAACAAGGTTCCCGAGATTACATTGTTTTTTTGGGTTATAAAAATAATGGCAACCACCGTTGGTGAAACGGTAGCAGATTTTTTATCGGATACATTAAAACTTGGTTTAGTAGGTACCTCTTTTGTTATGAGTGCTTTGTTATTGGTTATTCTTGTTATTCAACTTAGGTCTAAAAAATACATACCTGCAATTTACTGGCTTGTAGTTGTTTTATTAAGCGTAGTGGGCACCTTGATATCCGATAATTTGGTAGATAATTTAGGTATTAGTTTAATTACTACTACTTTATTATTTGGTTCTGGATTAGTAGTGGTTTTTGCTTTATGGTATAAAAGTGAAAATACTTTGTCTGTTCATACTATACTTACAACCAAAAGAGAGATCTTCTATTGGGCTGCTATCTTATTTACATTTTCATTGGGTACTTCAGCTGGAGACTTAGTAGCAGAAAGTTCTGGTTTAGGGTATGCTTATTCTGCTCTCTTGTTTGCTACGGTAATTGGGGCGGTATTTCTTGCGCATCATTATTTAAAAATGAATTCGATTGTATCATTTTGGATTGCCTATATACTTACTCGTCCACTTGGGGCATCGTTGGGCGATTTGCTTTCCCAAGAAGTTAGTAATGGTGGTATCGGTCTGGGTACAACTATTACAAGTATCCTGTTTCTAGTAACAATTATAATTTTAGTTACTTATTTAACTATACAACAACGGAAACAATCTATTGCTGTATAGTGCTATTTCCAAAGAAGACAACCATTTATTCTTCCAACTTGAACATACATTTTAATATAAAGAACGGTTAAGCTAAATCAGGACAAAAAACTGTTTAGAATTATTTCAAATAATAAAACCGAAAAATTTACTATCGAATAGTTAGTAAATTTGATACAAAAAAGTTCGATAATTTGACCCTCCAGTCTACACTATAAAACGCTAGTAGTCTTTTATTTAGATTATTAGCGTTTTTGTTTACACATTTTTGTACGATTACTGTGCGATTGAATGGGTTATATTTTTAAAACATGGTGGATTCTAATCATAAATGCACCAGTTGGGTGTTTTGAATGCTGTTCATAATTTATAAGTTAAAACTTTAAAGACGGAATAGTATATTAAAGAAAAAAGAGTAGCGAAACCTGGGTCGACAGGAATACGTTGCTTTCTGTGTTTGAAGGTGTGCCTCAGGTACAAATTGGTCAAGCAGATTACAACGCTAACTTAACTAATCTATTATCGCTAGCTACTCAATCGCTAATTCGCCCTCTGTAAGAAGAAGCCCGCAAAATGATTGCTGCGGGTGACGTGAGCATCAATAAAGACAAATTAACCTGACCAAATCAGAAAGTAGAGTTTGAATTGTTGTAGAAGAAATATTTACTAGTGCAGAAAGGAAAGAAAAAATATTGCCTGGTGAAAGTACTGGATTAATAATAGCACTAAATAATTAGTAACGTATTACTATCAACTCTGATAGTAAAGACCGCATAGTTGAAGAGAGGAAACGGGCTCTGTAATACGTTACTATCATTCATTTTTTATAAGCGTATGTTCGCTTACCTTTAGGCTGACTTTAAATTTATCAAATAACAATTAACTATAACTTCTATCTTTATGAAACACCAGTACTTTAGTATATTAATACTGTTCTTTCTTGGGCTTTCTGCCTCCGCGCAAAATGCTTGTTTCAATTACAACAAAGCATACGTACAATTTTTGTACAGCAATTATCAGGAGGCTGTACCGCTCTTTACACTGGCCATCAATGAAAAACCAGATCTGGCAGACGCCTATGCCAACCGTGGACTTTCCTACCATAAATTATCAAAACTCGACGATGCCATCAAAGATTATCTTAAAGACAATTCATTAAAGAAAGACAGGAGCAGTTATAACCTGGCTTGTGCTTATGCGCTACAGGGCAAAAAGGAAGAAGCTTTCCGCTATCTGGAAGAATATCAGAAATCGACGTACAAACAACTGAAAAGTGTATTGGAAACCGATGCCGATTTGGACAACCTGAGAAAAGATCCAAGATGGAATACTTTTATAGCAAAGGATTACCTTACTCCTTGTGATAAAGCAATCATTGAAGCGAATGAAAAATTCACCGCAAAAGATTACGAAGGTTCTATCGATGCCTGTAACAAATCCATCAGAGAGGACAAAACAGATAAAAGAGCGTATACTTCCAAAGGATATATTTTTTCAATTTTGGGTAAAACGGATGAAGCCATTGCCGAATACGATAAGCTGTTACAGATTGATCCGAATGATTTCGAAGGTTATTCAGGAAAAG
>JAYTHK010000083.1:0-1733 GCA_043732665.1 Cytophagales bacterium
ATTTTAAAGGAGATATCTATAGCTGGTGGATTGGCAACGAACAGCTCATTATTTCTAAGGTGGGAGATAGTTTACAAATAGTTTCAAAAAATGTAGGTCCCTCCTACACTCCTTTTGGAAAACAAATAACACCTATTGATTTTACCGGCTCTGAAGCAATTAGAATCAGAGCGAGGGCGACAGGAGAAACAGCTCCTATTCTACGCATTGATTTGAAAGACGTCAATGGAATGGTAGCAAATGCCGCTGCGCCTCAGGTGAAATTTTTAAAGAATGGGACTTCCCAATATTATTATTTTTCCTTTAAGGACAAATGGAAGCAAGCCTATCCGGATGCACAAAAGGTAGACCTTACACTGATTTCTGAAATGATGTTTTTCATTAACCCTGGTATGAGTGGGTATACAGGAAAACTTTACATAGAGGAGATAAAAGCTATTTCATCCGATGAAATTCCAAAAAAAGAAAGTCTTCCAGGTGGAATTATCGATACCTTTGAAGAGGAGCCAACAGCATGGTGGACAGGAAGCGGAAAATTAAATCTGGAGAAAGTTGCGGATAAGGATCTAGTAAAAATAATTTCTACTGGAGCCGGGCCTTCTTATGAAACCTTCGGAAGGGCATTTGATGCCATAGATTTCTCTAAATCTCCCATTGTGAAAATTCGAGCAAAATCAATAGCTTCGGGTAATGAAAAATTACCTTCGTTAAGAGTGGCAGTAAAAGACAACAACGGTTATGTAGCGAATGAATTTGCACTACTAAATACGATCGATTCCTCAGATTTTAAAATTTACTATTATGATTTTGAAGGAAAATTTTCTCAAACATATCCTGATGCGCACAAAGTGAATCCTTCAAGCATTACTGAAATTCTTCTTTTTATCAATCCAGGAGCAGCAGGATATTTTGGAGAAATACACATGGATTATATAGAAGTGATTACCAGAAAAAAAATGGAAGAAGTAAATAAATAAAATAAAGTTATGAATAAAAAAATAGAATTCTCGTTGCTATCCTTTATACTACTCTTAACGATGTCAACTACAACGCTGCACGAAACGTTGCATAAAAAAAATTCTGAAAATATACGCTTAAACCAACTTGGCTTCTATCCTTCAGCGCCTAAGATTGCAATTATAGTTGGAGCAACGGAAGAACGTTTTTTTATCTTATCTGAAAATTTTAAAGATACCGTATTTCAAGGTTTTTTAGAAAAATCAACTCAATGGGAATATTCGGGAGAGAGTGAACGGAAAGCTAATTTCAGCAGAGTAACAAAAACAGGAAAGTTTGTAGTGTTTGTTCCAGGCTTAGGTTATTCGTATCCATTTGAGATAAATCCTCACATGGATGCAGCTGTTGCCAAAGCCTCACTTAAATTCTTTTATTATGCTCGTTGCTCAGACGACGTGAAGTCTGAGTTCGGAGGAGAATGGGCAAGAGAAATGGGGCATCCGGATACGGAAGTAATCGTGCATCCTTCCGCTGCAACCTCTACAAGACCAGCAGGTACTAAGATATCCTCTCCCAGAGGTTGGTACGATGCGGGCGATTACAATAAATATATTGTCAATTCTGGAATAGCAACTTATACCATTCTTTCTTTGTACGAAGATTATCCTAAATACTTTGATACAGTTACTATTAATATTCCCGAAAGCAAAAATAATATTCCCGATATTCTGGATGAGGCTTTATGGAATTTAAGATGGATGCTGACTATGCAGGAT
>JAYTHK010000084.1:0-6020 GCA_043732665.1 Cytophagales bacterium
TGTTGGTTAAGCTGATAACCTGAGTTATTATGTATATTCCTCTATCGGAATTCAGAAAAATGTACCGCTCACTAAAACCTGTCAATTTTATTGGGAGGAGATTTGTTTCATGAATACGATTATAAATATACCTCAGATCCTACGGAGAGCGACAAGATAAATACTAATTTAGTGGGCATGAAGCTTATTTTAAAAAAAAGGATTGTTTTAGGTATTGAAAATTTTGGAGCGATCACTTTTAACGGTGCACATAGACCTCAAAAATACACTGACCCAACAATACCTGATAATACTTATTGGTCACAGGCTTTTAAATTTAATTCCAGTACAAACGTTCCCCTTTTTGTGGGATTTAATTTCTAACATAATACTTCATTTTTAGCTTAAATTTCTATATTTGTTTAGCTATATAAGAAGTGAAAGATGAGGAGTATAAGTTTACTGGTAATTTATTTTACAATAGGTTTTTTACAGATTTTAGTTGGACAGCCGGTAATTGAAAAAGGATACTTTATGTTTCCAATCAAGCCTGGTCAGGTCAATTATCTTACAGGAAGTATGGGTGAACTCAGGTCAAATCATTTTCATGCAGGTATTGATATTAAAACGGATTTTCAAATTGGGCTGCCTGTTTATTGTTCTGCAGATGGATATGTGTCCAGAATAAAAATCTCTTCTTATGGTTATGGAAAAGTTCTTTACATCACCCATCCTAACAGACTTACTACGGTGTATGCGCACCTCGAAAAGTTCAAAGATTCGATTGATTTATGGACAATCAATAAGCAATACGAACTTCAGTCTTTTGACATTGATGTTAATCTTGCTAAAAATGAATTGCTAGTTAAAAAAGGACAAGTGATCGCATTGTCTGGAAACACAGGTAGTTCGGGAGGGCCGCACTTACATTATGAGATTAGAGATGAACAAGAGAACGTTTGGAATCCACTTCTTTTTGGGTTTAAAGAAATAACAGATACAGAGCCTCCTGTCATTGATTTTATGGCTTTGCGGAGTTTTGGTATTAAGTCTCGGGTAGAAAACGAATTTGGAAGAGAAGATTTTAAGCCAGTTCAATCGGGTAAGAATTTTATTATAGCTAAACCAATTTCGGCTTCTGGTGAGATTGGTATTGAATTGAAGGCACATGATAGAATGAATGAAATGCAAAACCAGTATGGCGTTTCATGCATTGAAGTAAAAGTAAATGGGAAAGAAACCTTTTTTCACAATATAAATAAATTTTCTTTTGAAGATGGAAAGAAAATCAATGCACACCTTGATTATGAAACATTGTTGACAAAAAACCAGCGCTTTCAACGTTGCTATATCGCAGATGGAAATACGATTGATTCGTATAAAAAAACAAACCAAAATGGTCGACTGTTCGTAGTTCCAGGGCAGCAGTATAAAATTGAAATCACAGTTTACGATGCGTTGAGCAATAATTCTACGTTAACGTTTACGATTAATGGAAAAGAAAATAATACTAACGTTGTCTCTGCTGAAATAAGTAAAGGTGGCTATAGAATTTTTGAAAATATTTTTAAAATAAAATCTAAGACTGCGAGAGATACTGTAGCTACTTTTTATTTCAAAGGAATAAGAACGCTTGTGAAACCTGCCTATTTGGTGAATAGTTTTCCTGTATACTTGTACGACATGCGTGACGGATTAATGGATTCAATAGTAATGTCCCGTTATACAGAACGATTTAATTTCGTATCAATAATTCCTCCCTGCAAGGATGTAACGATGAAGCTGGATAACTTCCAGTTAGAATTTTCAGATAGTGCCCTTATCGATACCTTATATCTTCAAATGAGCCATTTGAAGGATCAGAAGGGAAGGCAAGTATTAGCTATTCAGGAATCTTTTGTACCTGTTTTTGGCGGAGTAAAGATCTCTTACACTCCAGATAAAAACGAAGTGCTTTCTTCAAATTCTTATATTGCTTTAAATGGAAGGAAATACGAGGACTCGAAATTAATAGACAATAACCTGTTTGCCAAAACCAAATATTTGGGTAAATTCGTTGTAGTGAAGGATAGTGTGCCACCTGTGGTTAGGTATGTTTCGAATACTACTAAAAGTATAAAGTTCAATATAGGAGACACTGATTCGGGAATAGAAAGCTTTAGGGCTACTATAGACGGAAATTGGGTGATGATGAATTACGAACACAAACATAAAATGATATGGTCTGAAAGTTTAGACAAGACCAAACTGTTGAAAGGTAAATTTGTGTTGGAAGTAAAAGACAAAGCAGGAAATATAAAGATCTACGAGAAAATTTTATAAATTGACGATGCTAAATGTAGGTGATAAAGTTCCAGATTTTCTGGCAAAAGACGAAGATGGAAACGACATAAGTCTTAAAAATTATTTAGGGAAAAAAGTTGTTTTGTATTTCTATCCCAAAGACGATACCCCTACTTGCACAAAGCAGGCTTGTAATTTAAGAGACAATTATAAGAAATTGAAAAGCGAAGGATATGAAATTTTTGGAGTGAGTGCGGATAATGAAACTTCGCATAAAAAATTTATAAAAAAATACGGTCTTCCTTTTAAACTCATAGCCGATATGGATACGAGGATTAACGAACTATTCGGTGTTTGGCAAGAAAAAACAACCTTTGGAAAAACATATATGGGCACGGTCAGAACTACTTTTATTATAAATGAAAAAGGAACAATAGATAAAATAATATCTAAAGTAGTATCGGCGGAGCATGCAGCGCAAATACTAAATAGCAATACAATTAAATAAACTAACAACTAAATAAATAAAAATGGCAGATTACACAGAACTCAAGAAAGTTGCATCCCAAGTAAGAAGGGATATCGTGAGGATGGTACATGGCGCTAAAGGCGGTCACCCCGGTGGCGCATTAGGATGTACAGACCTATTGGTACTTCTTTATTTTAAAATAATGAAGCACGATAAAAATTTTAAAATGGATGGAATTGGTGAAGATTTATTTTTTCTTTCCAATGGACATATTTCAGCGGTATTATACTCTACGCTGGCACGTGCCGGTTATTTTCCTGTAAAAGAATTGTCTACACACCGTAAAATAAATTCTCGTCTTCAGGGACACCCAACACCATACGAGCACTTAGAAGGTATTCGTATGGCTTCAGGTTCTCTTGGACAAGGCTTGTCTGTGGGTATAGGAGCGGCACTTGCAAAAAAATTAAACAACGACGATCGTACTGTATATGTATTGATGGGAGATGGCGAGCAAGAAGAAGGTCAAATATGGGAAGCAGCAATGTTTGCTCCTCATCATAAAGTGGACAACCTAATTGCCTTTGTCGATTATAACGGTCAGCAGATTGACGGACCTACAGACAAAGTGTTAAATCTTTTAGACCTTGGTAAAAAATACGAGGCTTTTGGTTGGGAAGTTTACCATTGTGATGGGAATAACATGGAAGATCTAGAAACTACTATCTTGAAAGCACAAGCGAAAAAAGGGAATGGTGTTCCTAAAATATTAATCATGAAAACGGAAATGGGACAAGGCGTAGATTTCATGATGCATACACATAAATGGCATGGTACTGCGCCGAACGACGAGCAATTAGCAAAAGCGTTAGGTCAGTTGGAAGAAACGTTAGGAGATTATTAGTTATAGAGTATTGAGAAAGAAGTATTATTAACTTTACTCAATACTCAGAACTCTATACTAATTACTATTTACTCAGGACTCAGGACTAATTACTCAATATTAAAAAATACAATTATGAAAAAATATACTTTTACAGAAAGTTTTGATACCCGCTCTGGTTTTGGCGTTGGGCTTCATGAACTAGGCAAGACAAATCCAAATATAGTGGCGCTTTGTGCGGACCTTATAGGCTCTCTTAAAATGGATGCCTTCATTAAAGATTTTCCTGAAAGATTTGTTCAGGTAGGAATTGCCGAAGCCAACATGATCAGCATCGCTGCGGGGTTGACAATTGGTGGTAAAATTCCTTTTACTGGAACGTTCGCAAATTTTTCGACTGGTCGTGTGTACGATCAGATTCGTCAGTCAGTGGCGTACTCTGGAAAGAATGTTAAAATATGTGCTTCGCATGCAGGCCTTACGCTTGGCGAAGACGGTGCTACGCACCAAATATTAGAAGACTTAGGTATGATGAAAATGCTTCCAGGAATGGTTGTAATCAATCCTTGTGATTTCAATCAGACAAAAGCAGCTACCATCGCTATAGCGGATTATATAGGACCTGTTTACCTGCGTTTCGGTCGCCCAGTGGTACCAAACTTTACACCTGCGGATCAGAAATTTGAAATAGGAAAAGCATGGATGGTAAACGAAGGGAAAGACGTATCGATCTTCGCTACTGGTCATTTGGTTTGGGAGGCAATCCTTGCTGGTGAAATCCTTGCGGAAAAGGGAGTCGATGCTGAGATCATCAATATTCATACTATTAAACCGTTGGATACAGCAGCAATATTGGCTTCTGTAAAGAAAACAGGTTGTGCTGTTTCTGCGGAAGAACACAATATATTAGGAGGTCTTGGCGAAAGTGTTGCGCATGTACTTGCGTCGAACTTCCCTGCACCACAGGAATTCGTAGGTACAAAAGATACTTTCGGAGAATCTGGTACTCCAGACCAATTGATGGAGAAATATGGCTTGAAAGCGAAGAACATCGTTGAGGCGGCTATGGCAGCAATCGCTAGAAAAAAGTCTTATTAATAAACACGGGTTTAATAAAATAGAGAGAGGCTTTGAATTTTTTTCAAAGCCTCTTTTGTTAGCGGCTCTTTGATAATTTGGAGCCAAGTTTCGGTTTTAATAATGGGGCTACTCTAATCAGCTAGCTAGTTTCATTTTTTCAATAAATCTTCAACAATCTCTAGCTCAAATAAAATCTCTATCTTATCGCATGACTCTTTCATAATATCTCTTACTTCTTTCGATATTTCTGGCAATTTGCTACCTGAATTTACCCAAGTATTTTTTGACGGCCATTGGGCATATCCGATATAGTTAAGTTTGTTCTGTTTATGAAGTCTTGAACCTAAGCTGCCTTCATATTCAATAATTAAAATTGTCATATCTCTCCAAGCCTTTTTAAAAGGTTCTATTTGGTTAGGTCTTACTTTAAATGAATAAATAACAGTAAACATTTTCCTTTTGAATTAATTATAAGTTAGTAAATAATAGTATTTCACCTTGCTTCTCACTTCATATCCGTCCACTCTATTTATTTATGCGGAGTTGAAAATGGGAAATCCACAAGGACTGACTGGTTGTTTAACAAATGCAGTTATCCAGGACATGATCGATAAAAAAATGTTACCGACATTAAAATAATTTCCTACTTACCATCTGATCTTTATGAAAATCATATCATGGAAATAAATAAATAATATCAAACTTAAAATATATTACCAGCTCACTTGCACCAAAATTCAAAATATATTTCAATAACGCAACTAAACTAAAATATGAAGTTAATATAAACAGAAATATCTCTATATACAACTATGTTCGTAAACATTGAGTTATAAGGACATAAAACGATACAAAATTTTGTATTATCAAATTATTCCTTCGACTATTTTTCAATATGCGTTGAAACAAAAGTATAGTTCTAATACCGCACGCGGTGGTATACTGGAAGGTCAGATTATCGAACTTTTTCATACCAGATTTACTATCTATGAGATAGTAAATTTTTTTAATATTTTTTATCGGAACGCTTTCTAGATAATAGATTTACATTATTTAGAAAAATATTCAGAAATTCCTCGTGCAGTTGTTCAGACCCTCAAAGGCATTCCTTTCGGGTCTGAGCAACTGCATGGGATCAACACTAGACTGTGTATTTTTAAAAATGTTTAGTCTCAAAATCAATTAAAAGCTGGGCGTGTTTCTTTGGGTCTTCAGAAGCATTTAAATATAATAGTGCTGTATAATAGAGCGAAAATTAAGGTGAGCTACTTAAAATTGAACTACATTTTCTTAACCAATTATCTGGTAGTTTCCCAACCAAGTGTT
>JAYTHK010000085.1:0-1726 GCA_043732665.1 Cytophagales bacterium
CCTTCTGCTTCTGCTTCATAATTTAATAAGATACGATGGCCCAATATGTCGTAGGCTACGTCCTTAATATCTTCTGGTAATACATAATCTCTTTCGTTGAAAAAGGCAATGGCTTTAGCGGCTAGGTTCAGGTTGATGGAGGCGCGGGTAGATGCTCCATATTGTATATACTGTGCTTCGTCGTTGAGGCCGTATTCTTTAGGTTTTCTTGTCGCAAATACCAATTCTATAATATAGCGTTCCAGCGATTCGGTAATCGTAACTTTGTTGATTTCGTCTTTGATGCCGAAAATATCCTCTTTAGTTAATACCGTTTTTAAGTCCTGGCGATAGTTCATATTGGACATGCGGCGCATTACTTCCAATTCAGATTCTTTGTCAAGATAGTCGGGGTAAACTTTCATCATAAAACGGTCTACTTGGGCTTCGGGAAGAGGATAAGTTCCTTCTTGTTCAAACGGGTTTTGTGTAGCCAAGACCAAAAAAGGTTTATCGAGCATATAAGTAGACTCCCCAATAGTGACCTGTTTTTCCTGCATACATTCCAGCAAAGCAGATTGCACCTTCGCTGGCGAACGATTTATTTCATCAGCAAGGATCAGGTTGGCAAAAATCGGCCCTTTCTTCACTTCAAATTCACTTTTTTGTTGGTTATAAATCATTGTGCCAATAATATCGGCTGGTAGAAGGTCTGGGGTAAATTGGATTCGGTGAAAGTCTAGCGCTAGCGCTCTTGCCAGTGTTTTAATGGTCAAAGTTTTGGCCAGGCCAGGTACTCCTTCCAGCAAAATATGCCCACCTGTGAAAAGACCTACTAGTAGACGGTTTATCATATAATGCTGACCTACCACTATTTTGCCCGTTTCTGATAAAACCTCTTTGATTTTTTTCTGATATTCCCTTGCCAGATCTTTGGCTTCTTCTGCTTCCATCGAATTGTTTCTTTGCTTCTGTTATTTATTAGGTGTAAAAATAGCATTATTAAGATAAAGATAAAAAAAAGATGCCTGCACAGATGAAGGGTAGATCTGACAGGCATCAAAGAAGCAATATTTCTTTCAAAACATTACCCCTATTTCTTTAAAGCAATTGCACTATATATAGAAAACTAATCTTAAACTCTTATAAAGTAAGGGTGACAGCCCGCCAAAGCTGTCAGCCCTAATTCAACCTTAACCAAACAACAAAAACGCTCTCTAACAAATCTTATAACTAGATAAACTCTGTTATTAAGCGTTTTTATAAATCAAAAGTAAGTGGTAATTCTGAATGAAATCGGTAGGAAATCTGAATGAAATCTGAAGATGAGTATAACGATACCGTCGATATATATTTACTAAAAGTGTTTTTCTTTTGCTTTAAAATTCGTTAACATCCTTTAAAATAGGTTATTATATGTATTTAAATGAATTTGTACTTCCTGTTTACTTTTGGTATGTACCAGCACCTTCACTACCGCTTCTTTAATTTCAAACTTAAATTCTTTGCCACCTTCAAAGGGCTCTCCATCGACATGAAAAGCGCCGTTGTTTTTTCTGAGAATAATAATTTTAGAAACTTTTATCGTGGTAGTAATACCAATTAAACTTATGTTTTAAATCAGAAAGTTGATAATTTTTTTAAAATTCATATTAGACTAAAATATAAATTAATATATTTGTCTATGTCATATTCAAAAGCATTCCCAATAAAAGAAACTATAACGGAGATTAAACAACTTCAAAGA
>JAYTHK010000086.1:0-5985 GCA_043732665.1 Cytophagales bacterium
TGGACGCATTGCAAAATCCAGTGTGCGACTTTCTTCGTTTTTTATACCTGTTTTGATTTCAAGAATAACCGCTTTTATATCGTTTATGGTGCAAGCAAACCACTCGCCGTCTGGATTTTTTAAGCCTTTCTTTGTTAAGCAACGATGTACATCACGGTCTGTAAAAGCACTGCCTTCATTTCGCATGGCGGATTCTTCAAAAACTATTTTGTAAGGCAGCGCGCCTGGCTTAACAATAGGATACTGCTGAGCTACCCGAGTTTTGGCATCGATTGTAGTATAACCAATCTTGAGCAATCCTTTATACTGTGGATTAGTATCTTCATAGGCGTATATTGTGGGATTTGCCTCTGGACGTTGGGGGAAGAATTTATTATGCATTTTCTATTTCCATTGGACGAATTAAAGTGTCAATAAATCTTTGTTCCTCTTTTGTTATCCCATACTTTTTGTATAGTTTTTCATCTGTCCACTGCTCGTCAAAATCTTGAATTGGAACAAATAAATATGTTTTCTGAGTTACATGTTGAGAGGGTTTGAGCAGTAGAATTAAGAATCTCAAAAACCTTGTCCTCATATATGAACAAACATTTTCACATTTCTTTTTTGAACTAAAAGGACCAACAACAAGATATGTTTCAGTAGAGCATGAATTCGGTTCAGAAGTAATAGGTTTACTTAAAATTAGATGAGGATAATTATCAGTTCCTGGACTAGCATAAGGAACAACAACTTTCCATTTTTTTATCCATTGAGTATTTTTTACAACTTCTTCTTCTTTAATATAGCCTATTCCTCCATTCTGATATAGTTTCACACTATCGGTAAAGGGTTTATCATTCCCTTTTACATATGTTCTTAAACCAAAGGCTTTGTGGGGACTTACAATTTTTGAAAAGGACGCTTCTTTATATTTTTGAACCTTTTTTAGGATACTTATAGCTTCATTGTATCTGATGAATGAATCGCTACCTTTTTCAAGCAATGGTCTTTCAACTGGATTTCCGACTACACCTGCTTTATGGGAAATTACTTGACAATTTCCTTTATGTTCTTTATCCCATAAGAAGTAGCAAACGCCACCTCTAATATTTAAGCCTGGAAAACAATCAGAAGTTTCAGGAAAATCATGGATTATAGAAATTCTTTTATCGTTAAGCATTGTACTTCTAAATTCATCTAATCCTTTTCCTCCAGAATACCATCTTGCAGGAATAATCATTGACAGGTATCTTGGATTTAACTTAATTGCCTGTTCAACAAAATTTTGATAAATTGGGCTAGCACTTTTATCGAACCCTACATCACTTAATTGATAAGGCGGATTCCCAACGACAACGTCAAATTTCATAGTAATAAATAAGTCTAAATTTTTTAGGTGAATAAATGGATAGGCATAGGTTTCACGGCTTTCGCCTTTGTCATAGACTTCTTGACTAGCGCCACAAAAAGTACATTTGCCATTTTTCCAAGTATGCTCTATTCTGTCAAAAATAATATTCCCCTCTGCATTGTCAAAAGTTTCACAAATGGAGTATTTTCCATTGGCAGTTTTGGAGCAATAGACACTTCTTCGCGAAAGTAAGGAGGTTAATTCCGTTATAGCAATTCCATAAAGCTACCTGGACAATATATGATTGATACGTTCTTGTTTGCCTGGAATTTCTTTTTCAAGGCCCGCCATCAATCGTTTCGCAATTTCCCTTAGGAATACCCCCGATTTACTAACAGGGTCAAGGAATTTAGCGTTTTTATTGCTCCAAAGTTTTTTTGGCAAAACGTCCAACATTTGATTTGCCAGATTGGGTGGTGTAAAGACCTCGTCGTTGCTCAAGTTGGCGAGACAAGAAAGTACATCGGGGTTATAGCTCTTTTGCATCATCGTCGCCAAGTTTTAAGAAATAAATTAATGGATATTCTTTTATTGGTTGTGGAATAAAGGATGGGTCGCCTTCATCGGAAAATAAAGCGAACTCGTGTGCTTTGTATTTTTTTTCGTTGTAGGCTTTTAAATCCCCTTCCAGCAATTTTGCTAAAGTAAAACCCCTACGTTTTATCATACTGCCGTTTACTGGACTCCATTCCGAGAAAATAATAGGTTCCGCTTTTTCATCAGGAGTCTTTAAGGTTAAGGCATCGCCCCAAAGAATATTTTTAGTCAGAATAAATGCCGCTGATTTAAGAGATTCAGGTTTAGTCTCCTTTTTATAGTTATTCAAATAAAACAGCGTAAAAATGCCAAACAATCTATCTCTATATGTTTGAACATTGTCCTGTAAAATATCAACCTCGTATATACTTGACAAGGCAATAATGGCGTAACGTTCGTATTCTAGTTTGTTTTTTGAATAGCCGCCTTCTACAAAGGTCAATTTTATTTTTAGGATTTCAACCAAAAAATTCCCTGTTCCACAAGGGGGTTCAAGAAAACGAGCATCAATTCTTTCTGTCTCGTTTTTTACAAGATCAAGCATAGCATTTACCTCACGCTGAGCCGTGAATACTTCTCCGTGATCAGCAACCCGCTGTTTAGATGCTACTTAATTTCCTTTATTTGATTCTTTCGCCAATAGGACATAAACCTAGCCTTACCGCCCCATTTGGATATTTACATCACATTCCAATTTTTACGTAGCAACTACCTATTTTCTATACTATCGCAAAAAATTAAAAAAATAAGAGAGTTGAAAAATCTTTCTCAAGATGATATAGCAAATAAACTATCCCTTTCTTTGGCATCTTATGGCAAACTGGAAAGAGAAGAGGTAGAGCTAAACATTGGCAGATTAGAACAAATAGCTAAAATTTTTGACATGAGAGTGGAAGATATTCTAACTTTTGATGAAAAATATATTTTCAATACGTTCAATCAACAAGGGAATAATGGTAACAATCACCACTGCCACATCAACGGTATAAGCGAAAGGGAGCGTTCGTTGTGCGAGGAAAATATAGTGTTGCTGAAGGAGAAAATCGCGGTACTTGAGAAGATGATGGGGAAATGATTTTTTGCCATTGTTTGCGTTTACACCATAACCGTCAACTTAAGGTAAATTGACTTATGAAAACAAACAGAAGTTAGTTTTAAGTTGAAAAATATTTTATTTTTCAACTTGTTTATCAAAATTTGTTTCTCAGGAAAATATAGAGTCTATAGCTCAGATGTCGGGTTTTAAGAAGCGGAAATCTATAATTTCGTGTAAAGCATTTTTAGGAATCATTTTCTATTGCAACTCAGAATAGTTCTTCCTTGGCAGGGCTAACGCATTTAGCATTTAAACATTCAAAGAGCCCCCTCTAAATCTAGTCCTTGGGGGAGATTTAGAGGGGGCTCTTAAGTATACTATTCAGCCATTAACATAAGTGACGTTTTTAAATGCGGAAGCCCTGAATGGATAATGGCTGTGCCTTATTTTAAAATATTTGACTCTCGTTTTGACGGCTATGGCGTCTCACAAACAATCTTTCACTATGCAGCACAGTCATTTAAAATCTCGTCGATTTTGGCCTATATTATTTTATCACCTCTAACGAAAATACTTGTGGTGTAAAACAGAGAATGAAGACCACAAGCGCAAACCATCCAATTATTTTTCGTTTCGTATCTAACGGCTCTTCTATCATAGCGGGCGGATGTACTGTGCCAATCACTCTTCCTAACAATACTCCAAAGACCATCCATCCGTTGAATCCTTTGAACGTAGGAAAGGAATATTCTACTAAGAATTGTAAAGCAAAAATAATCATCGATACCATTAAGGTGGTTTTTAAATCGCCGAAGGTTTTTTGAAGTACAAAATAAAGAAAGTATACATACAAAGCTGCGAAATAGAGCATGTCTGAATAATCGGCGGAGAAGAAATTTATATTCAGGATATTATCTTTGAAGATTCCTAAACCAGCGACGAAAATGTATAAGGTGAAAATTGTTGAGGAAATTATTTTGTGTTTTTGTAGCCCAAACAGACCATATATGACATGTCCTCCATCAAGTTGGCCAATAGGAAAGAGGTTTAACGCCGTAAAGAACAATGCCAGATAGCCAGCAAACAGAAGTGGATAATGAAACAGCTCATATTTATTTGGAATGAGCAACTTGTCTTGTACTACATAATTTTCAAAAAATAGAAATATTAAATTTTTGCCAATACTTAATTCTTCGTAAGATTCTTCCGCTTTAAAAGCCGTTCTTTTCCACGCGGTATCTACCGATTTTTTTTCCTGTAAAAAAGGAATCCAGCTTTTAGTAGTGTCTTTTTCAAAATGAATAGAATCTTCAATTTGCCTTAGAGCATGATAATAAGAATGTCTTTTCTTTTGGTATTCGTACGAATAGACTTCTTGTTCATAAGGTTTGCCCGTAGTATTCTCAACTTCTTCGTATTCGCTGTGCACTTTAAATATATGCTCTCGCTCGGGTAAATGCGTAAATCCGTAGAACAAAATTAGTAGAGCCGCGAAAAAACCTGCCAGTGGCCCAGCTACGCCGATATCAAAAATCTCTTTTTTGGAAGCACTTCTGCTGTTCATTTTAATAAATGCGCCCAATGTTCCTATTTGAATGACGGGAAGATATGGAATATAGATTGGTAAATAATAAGGCAACGTAACATCTACTTTATAATATTTTGCAGTAAAATAATGCGCCAATTCGTGTACAGTAAGAATGCCTAAAAAAGGAATAGAATATTCAAAACCTCTTGAAAAAGTATCCCAATAAGAATCTCCGGGTAGTTTAATCCCAACCCACTCGGCGCCTATAAGTGTGGTAGTAAAAATAGTCAGCAGAAATAATACGGACTGAATAATTAAAGGGTTTATTTTTCTAAGCATTTTTCAAAATCTCCATCATGGTGTATTCTCTTGGCAGCACTTGTATCGTGGGTAATCCAATACTTAAAGCACTTTTTACATTGTCGGCGTTATCGTCGAGGAAAATTGTTTCTTCCTTATTTATTTCTGCATCTTTCAGCACGTATTCGTAGATTGAAGGATCTGGTTTTAATAAATCAATTTCATAAGAAAGATATTTCTTGTGAAATAACGTTGTGAAATCTTCAATCCCGAATTGTTTCATGAACATCTCCTGAATCTTCTTTTTATGTATCGCATTCGTATTGCTCAATAAATAAATATTATAACGTGTTTTTAATTCTTGAAGCTTTTCTATTCTCGCGGAAGGAATGTCGAGCAACATGGCATTCCAAGCATTGTCCAACTGTTCATCGCTGCTTGATATGCCTAATTCTTTTCGCAAGAGCGCACGAAACCCATCGTTTGACATTTTCCCTGATTCAAAGTCTGCATACGCTCCTTGGCTTTCAAACAAGTGCTTTACCTTTTCGGATTGTATTCCGCTCAAATCGGAGAATGCTTTATAAGCCTTTGTTATGTCGATGTTTATGATAACCGCTCCAAAATCGAAGATGATATTTTTAGTTAATTTGAAGTCCACAGAAATAAATAAGAAGTATTTTTTGTCATTATGAATGCAAATATGTAGAATTGCACTCCCAAATTCAAAACAAAGTAAGTTTGTTTTGAACCGGGCTTGTAGCTCAGATGGTTAGAGCACCTGACTCATAATCAGGTGGTCCTTGGTTCGATCCCAAGCAGGCCCACCCTTAAAAAGAGACACTTACAGATAAAAATTTGTAGGTGTCTTTTGTTTTTTAAAAACATTTTAAAAACAATCGTATTAATACCTTATAACATATAGCCTTTCGCTAATATTTACTTACCTACAATTTAGTAATTTTTAAGGACATAGTCAAATTCTTGCAAATTAATGGCACACGGCAATCAAATACCGATATAGGATTAGGTATTATATTCTCTAATTGCATTTAGAGTTAAAGGTAGTGCTAACATAAAACCACTTATAATACTGTTGAAAATAGAATTTAATGAATTTCTTCTGTTAAATCTGAAGTGAAATTCGTCCAAATATTTTTGCAAATATTCTCCCGAGCAATGATGGTGAAT
>JAYTHK010000087.1:0-1715 GCA_043732665.1 Cytophagales bacterium
CGAATGTATGTAAATCCGTCTTTTAGAAAGATTGGAGCAGGACGTGCAATACTTCAATCCTTAATAAATGCAGCAAAAGAAACTGGCTACAAGAAAGTACGATTAGATAGCTCAAAATTTATGGAAGATGCTCATTCTCTTTACCGAAGCATTGGCTTTAAGGACATTCCTGTTTACCCAGAAGTTGAACTTCCTGAGGAGTTTAGACAGTATTTAGTATTTATGGAATTAGATTTATTATCATTACTGTCCAACTATGAATCGAACAAAATCAACTGTTTCAGAGGGTCTTTAATTTTATTAGATGATTCAATCCTCGTAAAGGCTTGATTTAACTGGATTTTCTCAAATACTCCAACGCTTAATATCTGTAATATTTTGTTTAAAGAATAAGGGCTTTTCAATTCCTTCTTGATAATGGCGATTAAGACATAAACAGTGACCGCAATCCAAATTTGTGTATACACCGCATTTTTACTTGTTCCATAAAATACCTTGATACGCAGGTTTTGTTTTATCCATTTAAAGAATAACTCGACTTGCCATCGTTGCTTATATAGTTTGCAAATAGTAATGGCTTCAGTCTTGAAATTATTTGTAATAAACACATATGTAATATTGGTTTCGGCATCCTTATACTTTATTCTGCGTATCTTATCTGGATAATCTTTTTTAGAATAAAATCCTGTCAATACAATTGTTTGGTCACAGATAATGCCAGTACTTCTATCTGTAGCCGCTGAGTAGAGTCTTTTAAATTTCATATTGTCTTTAGCCCTGGTTATCCAGTTAGCAGATTCCAATGTAAATCTATAGAGCCTTTTAAAATCAACATACCCTTTATCCATTACATAATATGCTCCGGCTTCTACAGGTAAATGGTCTAACGCATTGACATCGTGTACTGAGCCTTCTGTAATAAATAGCCATGCAGGTATATTGCCATCTAAATCAATTAAGGTATGTGCTTTAATTGCGCCTTTCTTTTTTCTAAACTTAGCCCATGGAAATAAGTTTAGACATAAATCAATTGTAGTACTATCGAAAGCATAAACAGTAGCATCCAACTCTGCTAAAAATTCATTCTCCCCTTTGTATAACTTCCTTGCATAGCCTATAAGATAATGAGCATATTCGCTATAGATATTCCAATTTGTTTTTTCATTCCAGTAAGCCAATGTAGATTTAGCTACTTTGGATTTAATACCACAATGATATAATTTACTGCCAAAGGCTTCTAAACAAGATTCGATATCCCGTAAGCTTTCCCTGTAGGTTAGTTGAGCGAAAACCATACAAACATATTGTTCCCAACAACTAAACTCCTGAGCCTTGTGGTTACCTTTATATTTTTCAATAATTTTATCAAATTGATATTTTGGTATGTAAGTTAATATCTGTGACAATAAGCTGCGACCTGTATTCATAGCTTTTGAAGCTAATTGAATTCAAATCGAAAAATATTTTATTCCCTCACAATCTACTGTTTATAGTACTTTCAGCAAATCGGGAGGGGTAATAGTTGGACAGTAGTGATAAAAAAGTAAAAGTTAACAAACAAAAGCCCAGCAATGCTTGTCCTGCCCAGCTGATGCTGATAGCGATAAAATGCCCATTGATACAACGTCATGCCAGACTTGAAGCAAACCCAATGTTAGCGGTAGGCTTTTTTGTCCAACCGATATAAAACTTGCCTGAAATACTTGTTCAAAGCT
>JAYTHK010000088.1:0-5966 GCA_043732665.1 Cytophagales bacterium
CTCAGGAGGAGAGAAAGCTGTCCTTAAGTGTTTATGGAGGAGCTGCATTTTTTCCTAAAAGCAAAACTAATCCAGCAGATTTACCAACCCGAGTATTCGGAGGATTTAAGCCTTCTCCAATTGTAGGATTAGGTATTTATTACAAGCTCAGTAAAAAAATTCAACTGGGTGAAAATTATTCTTATCTGATTAACGCAACGACTGGTAGCAGAACCTTTAACAACCATGCCTTCCGAACTACTTTAAAATATTATATTCTTAAAGAAAGAAAAATCAATCCATACGTTACAGGAAGTGTAAATTTCAATTTAATGTCTCTTGCCAGAAAAGAGAATGAATATACGTTCGTTCCAACTGCTGGGAATAATAGTAACATCATAGGCAATGGTATTATGGTAGACTCTATTCACTATAGAGAAAAGGCACTTAAACTTTCTCAAATGCCTACGATGGGCGTTAGTGTTGGAGCAGGTTTTGAGTTTAAAATTACAAAAAAAATATATTTCTTTGCAGAATACAACATCAATGAAAATCTAGGAAGAAATAATGCATTGGTACAAAAGTATTACTTTTATAATAAGTCAAATTTTGTATACCAATCTGTTACTGCTGGGATAAACATAAAATTCTTCAAACCACAGAAGCAGCTATTAGCTACCTTGGACAGAGACGACTGGAGGAATAGTCGCTCAATAGATGTAAAAGGTACAATAATTTATAAAAATCCGAATAAGCCTTATAAGAAAATACTTCCTGTAGAACAAACGGATACCTCAGAAACCATTTTAAAAAATACTCCTACAGATGAGCATGCCTTCGTATTCTTCTCCAGAGGCATCGAGCCTGGCGAGTATCAGTTTATGCTTCCCAAAAAGCATAAAAAAATCATACGTGCAGATTTGCAGATTTTAAATTATAATAAAATTGAAATTGCAGACGATGAATTGCAACTTGATATGGTAGAAGACGAAGTATCTGAAAATATACTTAGTCGCGACGCCAACTTTGCAGTGCTTTTGCGTGAAGGTTTCCAACATGAAATAGAGCTTACTACCACTGCTGAAAATATAATGGGGACTTATGTGCCTTTGGATACAAACTGTAGGGTAAGAATTGTATTAAGAGATCAGTACGATAGCGTAATAGCTTATATTGACACGCTTGGAAGTAATAAATTTAATTTCGTAGACGTCACTCCAGGAAACTATAAAATAACATTTAGTAGACTGAACAATGAATGTACAAAAACAATATTCAATTATTCTTTCTCTGGTGCTGCACCATACGTCAGAAAACAATCGAACAGAAACGAACCAGAAGATACTGTAATCTCCTACTCTATTAATGGTAAAGTTTCTACCTCCGATACGAAAGCCGATGCTCCTAAAGGCTCTGTATCTAGACTCATCGCTCCTTCAGGAAGAGTCGAAAAAAAGACAAATCTTAACGGTACTAAAACTGACTTTAATTACAAAAATCTTAATTCGCCAAATTATTCAGCCGTATATGAGGACCCTACCAATAAGGCTTCGATGAGCTATAAGTTAAAAGACAGAAAAGCTGCCGTAATAAGAGAGGTGAAAATAAGTCCTACTAAAAAAATTCCTAGCGTTGGTGGTAGCATTGCTATTACAGGGAAAGTAATACTTCCTAACGAGAATCAAGCAAAAACAGTAACAGCGTTATTGGTTGATTCTACAGGCAAGATAAAACAAGTACTACCCATTAATCCTGATGGTAGTTTCAGCTTCAATAATTTAGCTAAAAACAAATATAGAGTTGTATATGAATCTACAGATCCATTAGTTAGAGGGAAATTAGAGTACAATACGACAGACAAATCGCTGAAATTAAATAAAATTATGTTGCCTGTGTTATCTAATTCTATAGAGGAGTTTGACACCATTCATTTTTACAAGAAAATACTGATAAATGCCACTAAGGATACAATAGCTCAAAATAAAAATATAATAATCAAGGATACGACCGTTAGTAAAATTAAAGACAAAAACGTTTTTATTGAAGATACAATTACTCAAGTTTCAGATAAAAATGTAGCAATAAAAAAACAAGTCAAAACGAAAGTTGTACCTATTCGTTATCTATATAAAGATTTCGGTCCAGGAAACACTTATAACGACCTTGGTTTTATAGCTCATCCGATAGGATATGGCATACAAGTTTCTTCTTTCTTTATCAACTCGAATCTTGAAAAATTCTGTCAACGATTGAAAGCGAAAGGTGAGAAAAATATTTTCATTCAGGTTGTTATGAAAGACAAGAACAATCCCAATGCAGGCACTATCTACCGAGTTATACTTGGAACGGATGAGAATAAAGAAAAAATGGTTAAAAAAATACCAACCTACATGGATAAAGGTTATGATGCTGTTTTAAGGAAACACCTCTAATGAAATTTCAAGCTTTTAGTTTTGAATTATGAGTTAAAAATCGTAACTCTAATTTTGAATTTGGATTTGAAACTTAAAACTCAAAATTCGTACGTGCCTTACAAGGAAAAGAAAATAGAAAAAAAGTATTACAGTATTGGCGAAGTGGCTTTTATGTTCAAGGTTGCACCTTCTCTGATCCGTTTTTGGGAAAAAGAATTTGATATATTAAGTCCTCAAAAAAATCGTAAAGGAAATCGCCAGTATAAAAATGTTGATATTATCAATTTTAAATTAATTTTTCACCTCGTAAAAGAAAAGGGATATACGTTGCAAGGAGCTAAAGAATTTTTAAAAGAAAATAAAAAACAACAACTGCCTCCCGCGGAAGGTAAAGTAATACTAAAAGAATCGTTGGAGAAGTTAAAAGAATTTTTAATTGAATTGAGAGAAAAACTATAATGAAGTTATTTTTTCATCCTAACCCAACAGCAGACCTGATATTAAGCGAAGAAGAATCTCTGCATGCCATAAAAGTGCTTCGTTTAAACGAACAAGATACGCTTACAATCATTGATGGACAAGGCTCTCTATTTGAAGCCCAGATTAATAATGCCCATCCTAAAAAATGTGGTTTTACTATTTTAAACTCAAAAAAAGAACAAAAAAACAGATCCTATAATCTACATCTTGCTATTGCTCCCACTAAAAGCATAGACCGAATGGAATGGCTGGTAGAAAAAGCGGTAGAAATTGGCGTCGATGAAATTAGCTTTCTTCAATGTGATCATTCGGAAAGGAAAAATATAAATATAGAACGAATAGAAAAGATTGCCATAAGTGCAATGAAACAGTCTATGAATCTTTATTTGCCAATAATAAACGAAATGATTTTATTTAATAAATTTATTTCTACTCCCAGAACCGAAGACTGTTTCATAGCGCATTTGGAAGAGGGTGAACGCAAATTATTCCAAAAAAAAATTGCCGACAAGGATAATATTCTAATATTAATAGGTCCCGAAGGCGATTTTTCTAAAGAGGAGATTAAACTGGCATTGGACAATAAGTATACTCCTGTAAGTTTGGGAGCAAGTCGCTTACGAACGGAGACAGCCGCATTGGCCGCCTGTTTTACAACCAATACCATTAAAAATAAGGAATAACATTTATGTTGTTTTTCTTTAATATATTGCAAAATAAATTATGAAAAAAGTAGCGACTCTTTTTACATTACTGCTCTTTTGCTGCTTGCATATTCAGGCGCAACAAACGGTATTGAAAATAGCCAAACTGAAATACGGTGGTGGTGGCGACTGGTATGCAAATAAAACTTCGCTAACGAATCTAATTCGGTTTTGTAACACAAATCTGAAAACGAGTTTATCTCTCGAGGAAAATGTAGTAGAAACCGGAAGTAGGGAATTATTCAATTACCCGTTCCTCCACATGACAGGGCATGGAAACGTTGTATTTACTGACTCAGAAGCTCAAAACCTTAGAAATTACCTACTAAGCGGTGGCTTTCTTCATATTGACGACAACTTTGGAATGGATAAATTTATTCGTCTGGAATTAAAAAAAGTATTCCCTGAATTGGAATTAGTAGAACTTCCTTTCTCACATCCTATTTACCATCAAAAATTCAACTTCCCTAATGGTTTACCAAAAGTACACGAGCACGATGGCAAACCACCAAAAGGATACGGATTGCTTTATGAAGGAAGGCTTTTGGTTTATTACACCTACGAATGTGACCTTGGAAATGGCTGGGAAGACCAGATCATCTATAACGACCCTGAAGAAATTCGCCAAAAAGCATTGCAAATGGGCGCTAATATTATATCCTACGTGTTTACAAATTACCAGTAAGCTTCAGGGGTAAATAATAGAAATTTCATTTTTCTTATCCCAATAATATCCGTATTTTTGTTACAAACTGTTAAAATAAATTACAATGGAACTTCCAAATCAAGAGATTGATATCATCCTAAAAGAGTACGGTAGAAATGTACAGAATATCGTTGCCTACATTCTAAAAATAGAAGACCGTGACTTGAGAACGAAATATGCAATAACCTGCATTGAGTTAATGCGCCAAATAAATCCAAACATTAAAGATACTCAAGAGCATTACAGTAAACTTTGGGATCAACTTTACATCATCTCTAACTTTCAATTAGATGTGGACAGTCCTCATCCAATGCCAGAAAGAGCTGCTATTGGTAAAAAGCCTTCTATCGTAGCGTATAATTCAAATAAATTATATTATAAACATTATGGTCGTAACATTGAATTGGTAATTCAAAAAGCCATTGACATGGAAGACCCTGAAGAAAAAGAAGCTGCCATTATCTACTTAGGTCGCACTATGAAAAAATTCTACAGCACCTGGAACAAAGAAAATGTGGAAGACGAATTGATCATTTCTCACATAAAAGAAATGTCAAAAGGCAAGTTACAAGTGGATGAAGTAAAAGTAAAAGCACAAGGCTTGTTTGATACAAATGAAAAATTAAAACCACAGGGAGCGAACAGTTCTGGAAATAATTATTCTAATAACGGAAATGGCGGAAGCTCTGGTTATGGCACTGTATACGAAGCCAAAACCAATAACAATGGCAGCTCTAGTGGTTATGGCAATAACAATACGAGCAAATATACTAGAAACAGTCAAAGTACAGGTGGTGGAGACAGACGAAACAACAACCGTAGCAATAGCACAGGTGGTGGAGATAAAAACAACAACAACAGATTTAAAAGAAAATAATTTTTAATGAGTGCATTTGAAATTACAGGTGGACATAAGCTGAAAGGTGAAATAATTCCACAAGGCGCCAAAAACGAAGCATTACAAATCTTATGTGCTGTATTACTTACACCAGAACCAGTAGTAATAAAAAACATCCCTAATATTATTGATGTCAATAAACTCATTGAACTTCTTAATGACTTTGGTGTTTTGGTAACCAAAATTGACAGTTCTACCTACAAATTTGAAGCGGCAAACATCAATCTGGATTTTCTGGAAACAGAAGATTTCAAGAAAAAAGCTGCTGCACTTCGTGGTTCTATTATGATTCTAGGACCGCTTCTTGCCCGATTTGGAAAAGCAAAAATGCCAAAACCCGGTGGAGATAAAATAGGACGAAGAAGACTGGATACACACTTTCTCGGTTTTGAAAAATTAGGTGCTAAATTCAATTACGACACGGAAGATAGTTTCTTCCATATTGATGCTAGCAATCTGCAAGGCTGCTATATGCTACTTGATGAAGCTTCAGTAACAGGTACCGCAAACATTGTAATGGCAGCCGTTTTAGCCAAAGGAAGAACGACGATTTATAACGCTGCATGTGAACCCTATCTTCAACAACTTTGTGCGATGTTAAACCGCATGGGTGCAAAGATCTCGGGCATTGGTTCTAACTTATTAGCGATTGACGGAGTAGAGTATCTTAGTGGTACAGAACACACGATACTTCCTGACATGATCGAGATCGGTAGTTTCATTGGTCTTGCAGCGATGACAGGTTCTGAAATTACGATTAAAAATTGCCGTATAGATATGCTTGG